>DAORHY010000107.1:0-10507 GCA_035438225.1 Bacteroidia bacterium | reverse complement strand
CCCGACCCAACATCCAATACCCAATTATCCCTTACCTTGCAAATCAGAATGGAAACGGTGAAACAAATTGCAGTAATCGGCGCGGGAGCCTCAGGTTTTTTCGGGGCCATTATGGCGGCACGAAAAAATCCGCTGTCTAAAGTTGTGATTTATGAGAAAAGCCAGAAGGTACTGTCTAAAGTGAGGATCAGTGGCGGCGGGAGATGTAATGTAACGCACAATTGTTTTGATGCATCTGCGCTGGTTGAGTATTATCCAAGGGGTAAAAAAGAACTTTTGGGGCCTTTTCACCGTTTCTCTCCGGAGCATACCGTGGCCTGGTTCAGAGAATGCGGAGTTGCACTGAAAACCGAAGAAGACGGGCGCATCTTTCCCGTCAGCAACGATTCCGCTACCATTGTAAATTGCCTCCTGGCTCAGGCGGAAACTGCCGGAGTGCAGGTCATCACAGAAACAAAAGTGAAGAAAATTCAGCCTTTATCTTCCGGAAAAATCAGGTTGTTCCTGGAGGGATCGGAAGAGGTTATTGCAGATGCCGTGCTCATCGCTTCCGGCGGATATCCTGTGCTTGCTTCATTCAACTGGCTGGCGGAACTGGGTCATTCAATTGTGCCTCCGGTTCCTTCGCTGTTTACATTCAATATGCCCGGAAATAAAATCACCGCTTTGATGGGACTGAGTGTTTCAAATGCAATGATCAGAATAACCGGGACGAAATTTTCGCAGCAAGGACCTTTGCTCATCACACATTGGGGAATGAGCGGCCCTGCCGTTTTAAAACTCAGCTCACTCGGTGCAAGAAAACTTTCAGAGATGAATTATGAATTCGAAACCGAAATCAACTGGTCTGCATATTTAAATGTTGAACAGGTAAAGGAACAATTGAATTCATTCAGGAAAATATCCCCGAAAAAAAAAGTTAACCAGACCCCACCTGGCGGAATTCCTAAGCGACTCTGGGAATTTTTAGTCAACAAAGCTGAAATAACAGACAACATGCTGTGGGCGGATTTGCCTGCAAAACTGCTCAACCAGCTCTCCGCAATCGTTCATTCCGACAAATATCCGGTACAAGGCAAAACGACTTTCAAAGAAGAATTCGTTACCTGCGGTGGTGTATCCCTCAGAGAAGTAGATTTTAAAACCATGCAAAGTAAAATTATCCCGAATCTGTATTTCGCAGGCGAAATTCTCGATATCGATGCACTTACCGGTGGTTTCAATTTCCAGGCCGCATGGACAACCGGTTTCATTGCCGGAGAATCCATGGCCAGCAACTAATGTCCGGTATTTTCATCCGGGAAAATTACTTTGAATTGAATCCGCACTCTTTTCTTCCGCTGGAACTCATTCACCATCAGTGATTTCAATTTTTTATTCTGTGTCGGTTTTCATGTAGAATCTCTATTTTTACAACAAATATTCATAGTCTGATGAAACGATTTTATTTCCTCTGCTTTTTGTTTGCATTGCCCGTTGTCCTGTCTGCTCAGCATACGGTGAGTGGTGTCATCTCAGATCAGAAAGACAAAACCAAATTGCTTGACAATGTGGCAGTGTACATTCCCGAATTCAATCATTACGATATTTCTAAGGAAGGCGGAACTTATATTCTCCGAAATGTAGGCATCGGTGTGGTGACCATTCAATTCACACGGTTAGGGTATAAGACTGAACTTCGAACGATCAATACAAAGGATAGTGCCACTGTGTTGAATGTGGAAATGGAGCCTTCGGCGATGGAACTTCAGGAAATTACCGTGACCAGTAACAGCACCAAGTTGCCGGAACAAATGCCGTTTCCGGTATCCGCTTTTTCTGCAAAGGAGATGAAGCGGGACGGAGCAATGAATTTGCTGCAGCGTTTGTCCTATGAGCAGGGCATCGATAAAATATCCCTTGGAAATGGAATCACCAAACCTGTTATCCGCGGACTTTCTTTTAACCGGCTTTTGCTTTATCAGTACGGTACACGCATCGACAACCAGCCGTGGGACGACAGACACGATATGGGGATGAATGAAAATGGAGTGGAAAAAGTGGAAGTGGTAAAAGGTCCTGCGGCGTTGATCTATGGCGCTGATGCAATGGGTGGTGCATTGATTTTCACGGATGAAAAACCTGCCATCAGCGGTACTATTGTGGGCGATCTGAACCTTGGATTCCATACCAATACTCTTGGAATAGTCACCGAAGGCGGAGTGAAGGGAACGGCAAAAAATGGCTTGTTTTATTCTGCACGCATGGGAAATAATTCTCATACCAGTTATGTTCAGGGCGAAGGCGATGAAGTGAAAAAAAATGTTGAAGACAAAGAGTTTGCCATGAATTCCAGGTACCAGTCAACCAATGGAAAAGCAGTAGTGGGCATGAGTAAATCCTGGGGCATGAGTAAACTCACGTATTCTTACCTGAATCAAAAAACAGGAATTGTTGAACTCGAGATCGACTCTGCACTGGAGCCGGGGGATCTGAATGTTGAGCAACGTGACCGTGAAATGGAAGCCCCGTATCAGGATGTGACCACCCATATCGCTTCCCTTGAAAATACCCTTGTTTTTGGTTCATCTAAATTCAATGTGAATGCTGCTTATCAGGTGAACTACAGAAAAGAATTTGAACCCCTCCCGAATATAGAAAAGGAAGAAGCGATAGCATTAAAATTAAATTCAATTACGTATGATGTAAAATATTCTTCCGCATCAGAAAATAAGTTCGGTTACACAATCGGTTCCCAGGGGCTTTTTCAGAAAAATAGAAATTCCGGACACGAAGGCCTGGTGCCGGATGCAGATGAAACAGATGTCGGATTTTATGCACTGCTGCGCTACGATATCCGCAAATGGAACTTTTTTGGTGGTGGCCGGTTTGACGCCAGAACACTTCAAATTGAATCTTACACAAACGCATCGGCGCCTTTCGGTGCAGAGTCGAGGCCTTATCTTAAATTTGACAAGCGGTATTCACTGGGAAATGGTTCCATCGGTGCTTCTTTCCATCCAATGGAAAACATGACCATTAAACTTAACGGTGCTTCAGGATTCACTGCTCCAAATTATGCCCAGTTGGGCATCTACGGCAAACATGAAGGAACCTATCGTTTCGAAGCCGGCAATACCCACCTCGATGTTGAACAAAATGCTCAAGTCGATCTCGGAGTGATTCTCGAAAATAAAAACTTCAATATTCAACTGGATGGTTTTTATAACAAAATCAACGGATACATTTACCTGACAAGTAGCGGCGGATACAAATCTGTTTCCATTAACGGAGTGGATTCACTGTTGCCTTTTTATGAATACCGCCAGGATGATGCAGTAATTTCCGGCGGAGAATTCGCTCTCGGGATCCATCCGGAAAAGGCTCAATGGATAGACCTCAATTTATCTTATGGAATCATGAAAGCTGAATTGGATGAAGGCGGTAATCTTCCGTATATCCCAGCTGACAAATTCATTGCTGCACTGAAGTTGAAAAAGTCAAGGATGAACTACGTTTACAACCCCTACATTTCCATCATCTACAGCAATTATTCTGAACAGAGCGAAGTAGCAGCATTTGAAACGAAGAGTGAGGGGTACAGTTTGATCGATCTGCAACTGGGCGGTAGTTTTCGCTGGGGACAACAATTCTTTGACCTGAGTATATCGGCAACCAATCTGCTCAATTCGGGTTATTACAATCACCTTTCTCTGATCCGGAATATCGGTGTAAGGGAGATGGGCAGGAATGTTTGTATCAACCTTCGTGTGCCATTCAGCATCAGAAGGCAAAAGTGACCACTGCCGATGCTTTCTTCATTTCTTCTTCAGGTTTAAAATTGTTCTATATCACCTGACAGAACTAAAGGTTGCATTTCCTTGGAATTAACAATGATTCCCCTGCCATTTTATTCAATTGAAAGGTTGGAAACAATAGAGGCCCTTCACATTTTTTAACAACACGCTGCGTATCTTTGCAGTTCCATTCAATAATCAAACAAGAAAAATGATTCAATCCAAGTCTGCACGTTTCCCGCGTTTCATCCCGCTGGCCATCCTTTTTACTGCTTTGTCAGGATCAGTTTTTTCTCAAGCGATCCAGCCTACCAAAATGGATTATGCGCTGGAAATAATAAAGTACTATTATGTCGATACTGTGAATGATAAAAAGCTGACTGAGGAAGCCTTGAAAGCAATGATTAAAGAGCTCGATCCGCATTCGGTTTATATTCCTCTGGAAGAGATGCGTGAAATGAATGAGCCATTGGTGGGAAAATTTGAAGGTGTTGGAATTCAGTTCAACATCCATGACGACACCATCATGGTTACACAACCTATTCCCGGTGGCCCGTCAGAAAGGTTGGGCATTCGCGCCGGTGACAGGATTGTAACGATTGATGACATCAATGTCGCAGGCGTTAAAATTACCAATAACGATGTTTTGAAGAAATTGCGTGGTGATAAAGGTACCAAAGTGAAAGTAGCGATTTTTCGACGCAGCTCTCCTGAACTGATTGAATATGTGATTACCCGTGATCAAATTCCACTTTTCAGTGTCGATGCTTCTTATATGGTTGCCCCGCAAATCGGCTACATCAAAATCAGCCGGTTTGCTGATTCTACGGTAGAAGAATTTAAAAAGGCATTGGGTAAACTCAAGGATGAGGGGGCAACGAGCCTTATTCTTGACCTTCAAAACAACGGTGGCGGTTACCTCAATCGCGCAGTTGAATTGTCAGATGAATTTCTGACGGAAGGTAAAAAAATTGTTTACACCAGAGGGAGAAACAGTCCTTCCGAAGATTTTTCATCAACGACCACCGGCGGCTGGGAGAAGGGCAAAATTGCAATTCTGATCGACGAAACATCTGCTTCCGCATCTGAAATTGTTTCAGGGGCTGTGCAGGACTGGGACCGCGGACTGATTATCGGACGTCGATCATTTGGGAAAGGCCTGGTTCAAAAACCATTTCAATTGCCTGACGGGTCCGTGATACGTCTCACTGTCGCGCATTACTACACACCGTCCGGAAGGTGCATTCAAAAGCCTTATGAACTCGGCGATGACGATGATTACGACCTGGATCTTAACAACCGTTACAGGCATGGGGAGTTGTTCAGTGCCGACAGCATTCATTTTGCTGACAGTACCCGGTATTTCACCAATGCGAAACGCGTTGTGAAAGGCGGTGGGGGCATTATGCCGGATATCTTTGTGCCACTGGACACCACCATGGGCAGCACTTATTACACCAACCTTCTTCGTAAAGGTGTGTTGAATGATTTTACTCTGACATACACTGACAATAACAGGAACCAGTTAAAAACCGACTATCCCTCAATCAGGGATTTTCGTGATCGCTTTAAACTGGAATCAAAGTTTATCAATGATTTCCTTGCCTTTGCTGAAAAGCAGGGTGTACCAATGGATACAGCCGGATACAACACTTCCGGCCATCTGATTCGTCTCCAGCTGAAAGCCCTGGTAGCAAGAAACCTTTGGGATACAGATGCGTACTTTGAAGTAATCAATGAGATCAATGGTGCTTTGCAAAAAGCAATTGAAGCAATCACCAACAATACTTTTGAAAAGTTAAAACTGGCAGGTAAATAATCCTTAGATATTCAATGTCCAATTCCTTCCGAACAGGATTCCTGTTGTTTGCTTGCGTTGTTTCTTCGGTACTGGCTTCGGCACAGGTTTCTTCCGTAAAAATAATGACCTGGAACCTGCTCAACTGGCCAAGCGTCAGTGCCTCCACGCAGGACAGTACAAATCGATGTCCGGATTACCGTGCCGTCGTTTCGTATGAGGAGCCGGATATTCTCGTGACACAGGAAAATGCAACGACGTATAGCACGACCTGGTTTTTAAACAGTGTGATGAATGCAAATGGCCCCGTGTATCGCCAGGGCGTTTACATTCACGGTCAGGATACGAATAATGGGATCTTTTACAAGGACTCCTTGTTTAGTTTTGTCAGCAATATACCGATTCCGACTTCCTTGCGGGACATCACTCAGTTCACCCTGGTGTTTTTACCAACCGGCGATACATTGCGGATTTATTCTGTTCACCTGAAAGCAAGCACAGGAACGTCAAATGAACAACAACGGGCTTCAGAAGTGGATGCTTTGCGTGCGGTAACAGATACATTGGCTTCAGGTACAGACTTTATCGTTTGTGGAGATTTCAATATTTATGGGGCGTATGAAAATGCATATCAAAAGCTTCTCCAGAATCATGCCGGGACAGATGGAAGATTTTACGATCCGCTCAACATGTCGGGAACATGGAATGCTTCGTACTATAGTAATTTTCATACTCAGTCGACACGCTTGAACTCACTCAATGGCGGGTCTTTCGGAGGAATGAATGACCGCTTTGATATGATCCTGATGTCACGATCAGTGATGGATCCAACCGGTGTCTATTATCAACCGGGGTCACTCACGCCGGTCGGTAACGATGGGCTCCATTTCGATCAATCCATTAACTCTGGTAATAATTTTGCTGTTCCTGCAGACGTTGCGGATGCCTTGTACTATGCTTCGGACCACCTTCCTGTTTACGCCTGGTTTGACATCGGGCCGACAAGTGGAGTGGGTGAGTTGTATGCTGCAATAAATGATCTTAGTGTTTTTCCGAATCCGATGAAGGATCATGCGGTCATTTCCTTTCAATTGAATATTGCATCCCTTGTGACCTTCAGAATTGCCGATATATCCGGAAAAATTCTGTGGGAAACCAATTCAGAATATTACCTCAGAGGTCGGAATGAAATACCCGTTCCTGCATTTTTATTGAATCAGCCGGGTATTTATTTTCTTTCAGTTGCAACAGATAAATACTTGATTAACAAGAAGATATTGGTTATGAACTAATTTTTTATTTTGTTTTTATCATCACTTTGGCTTTTGATGCGTTAGGACTGGAACTTTTGCTTCACTTTTTAGTTAAACCTTTATAAATGTCTCCCTCTTATGCCAAAGAAGAGCAGTCGGAAGCCGAAACCCAAAGTAGGAGCTTTGCTGATCTCTGAGCCGTTCAATCCTGAGCCTACATTTAAGCGTTCAGTTGTTTTGATCAGCCAGCATACTAAGAAAGGTTCCATTGGATTTATTATCAATAAACCCACGCCATTGCTTATTCATGAAGCCCTGGATGATTTTCCGGAGTTTGATGCGCCTGTGTATTGGGGAGGATCACTCCGTCTGGATTCGATCTATTATGTACATTCTGTTCCTTCCCTGGAAGGAAGCCATAAGATAGCAGAAGGAGTTTACTGGGGCGGGAATTATCAGCAACTGAAAATGATGATCGAAGCTGGCGAAATTACCACTGACCAGATTAAATTTCTCGCCGGTTATTCTGCCTGGGATTCGAAACAATTAGAGGAAGAAATCAAGATGGAAAACTGGTGGGTCACTGAAGCCGACCAGTACAGCACACTCCTCGAAGAACCTACTGTGGTTTGGGGAAGTGTTCTCCGGCGCATGGGGCACGTGTATGGCATATTGAATAATTTTCCGGAAGATCCCGGAATAAACTGATTGAACAGAAAATTACGGTTCATCCTGTTTAAAAGTAAAAAAAGAAAAGAGCTCCGGGGATAGTTTTCCGGAGCTCTTTTACATTACAGAATACAAGGATTCAGGGGCGAAGGTGGAATGTCACGGTAGTTCCGTTTTTTGTAACTGTAGCCAGGTCATCACAACTTCCGTTTCCAAAATCGATTGTCCGTACAATACCTCCGGAAGGGGTGATTGCGATTGTTCCGCTGGTGATCCAATGACAGGAATTATCCCGGATAAGGTCAGTAATCAATGCACTGAATACTCCGCCGCTGCTGTGGGTAGAAGAAGCAGTACCATTAACTTTGTAAACATCATTCACAAGCAGGCTGTCGCCGTATCCCTGGATCATTTCCCGTGTACGTTGACTGTTCCAGGTTCTCCAGGAGCCGTCGGAACGGGTAACTTTCATGTTCACTGCATCGATACTCCAGTTCATGTTTCCACTGTTGTTTAAGCCGTTATTGGTGACTGTCCTTGTGCCTTCGACATGACGGCCATCCACATAGTAATTATCAAACGTGATGGTCCATACAGATCCCGGACTGAAGTATCCGCCTCCGGAATAATTCACAATGACTTTCCCGCTGCGCACTCTTCCGTCCTGTCCCGTACATCCGGTGCCGAAATCAATGGTGAGCACATGATTTACGGTATCTTTTGTAACAATCGCGCAACCGGTAAAATTGTATTGCATATCCTCCGCAGGCGCTGCCAGGCGCTGGTCGATTCCACCGGTAGCAGAAGCTTGTGCAACCATATTGTCCACATCAGAATAAATGTTTTCAGTCTGGCCCATCTCGGCAGCGGAACCTGAAAAGTCATCCTTGTTGTCGGAAAGTTTGTCATTGTCTTTCCTGCACCCGCTCATCAGTGTCATAGCTGAAATAAGAATCCCCATTGTCAGCATAGTAAGAAGATTTTTTTTCCGTTCATTTTAATGGTTTTTGTTGGGTTTTATGAAAAGATAATCTGTAAAAGTGTACTTAAGACAGTATGCAATTCGCATGGTTTAACCCGCGGTTGATTTTTAATCGAACTCAACACTGGTTGCTGAAAAAAGGTATGCAACCGGTGTCAGTTCGGTAAATGGCACTGATTCAAGTTCGTCTACCGGGGCAGGAGAGTTCTGCGCATCGGAAGAGTTTTTGGTAAACCCCCCTGAATTCCTGAAAAGTCCGTGCATCTGAATTCCCGTGAATAGATCGAAGCTTCAGCAGCCCTGATTCAGATCACATATGCAAAATGGTGGGAAGTAATATTGAATCCGGTTTTTAAATACAGTCGATGCGCAGCATAGCGCTGGGGAACACAACCCGAATCGAGGTGAACCTGATCACAGCCATGTTCTTTGGCAAGGTGAAGAATGTGCAGTAAAAGAGCAGATGCAAACCCTTTCCCGCGTCCTTCTGGAACAGTGCCGAGATCATCAATATAAATCACTTTTCCCCAGGCCAGATGTTCCGTGTACCTGTATCCGCTGAAACAGGGGACTTTTCCGTTTTCATCAATATAAATAAGCCTGTATCCCCTTGACATCATGCCCTTGATGGTATCTACAATATTTTCGCGCTTCAGTTGTGGCCGCAATGATTGCATTGCTTCGAAACACATCAATATTTCTTCAGGAGTGTGAGCTTCTTTTATTTTCATTTCTTTTCATGAATAATGCGTGTCCGTTGTTCAGCATACAAATTGATAAATTGTTTTTGTACCTCGAACCGAATTCAATTGTATGGCGTGAATGTTTAACGTTTGATTCAAATCAATCTTACTTTCGATTTTCACATCCTTCTCAACACTTGTAGATTCACTTCATCCATTCCATTCTCTTTTTCAGTCTCCAGAACCTTGGGTAGTTTTTCAAAATGTTTCAATGCGAGACGGAAAGCTTCCAGTCCCAGTTTCCCTTTTCCGATGTGTTCATGGCGGTCAGTCCTGCAGCCTAAATCTCCTTTGCTGTCATTCAGGTGAATTGCACTCAAATGTTTAATGCCAATGATTTTGTCAAAGTCAGACAGGGTTTGTTCAAAAGTGCTTTTTGTCCGCAAATCATATCCGGCTGCAAACGCGTGACAGGTATCAAAACAGACACCAATTCGTGAAGAAGCGACTCCACTGACAATCCTGCCGAGCTGTTCGAAGCTATGGCCTAGGCTTGACCCTTGTCCGGCAGTATTTTCAACAAGTATTTTTACTTTGGAAGGATCGGTTTTCTTAACTACGTGTTCCAAACCATCTATAACATGTTGAATGGCAACATCCGGATTCTGGCTTTTTGCGGCGCCCGGGTGCAATACACAAAAGGAGAGGTTCAGATCATGGCATCGGTTGATTTCACCGATCAACGCTTCTGTAGATTTCTTTCTCAATACGTTGTCTTCACTGGCAAGATTCAGGAGATAGGAGCAATGCGAGAACACAACTTTGACTTTGCTGGATTTCCATGCGTCCGCAAATAACTTTCGTTGTTCAGGATCGATGGTTTTATTGATCCACTGTCGTTGGTTCTGAGTGAATATCTGAAATGTGTCAATGTCAAGCCTTTTTGCTTCCTCGAAAGCCTTCATGAGGCCGCCACTGACCGAGCAGTGGACACCGAGCAGACTGGTTTTCATGAGCAGTGATTTCGTTCGGAAAATGGATTCTAAAAGTACTGATTTCTGCTGCGGTCCTGAACTGTCAATGAAAGGATTCATTAGGCAAATCTGTATGATGTATAGTAGGTTCCTGAATGCAGTTAGCAATACCGAATCGTATCAAATTGCTGCATTCAGGTATCTTCATAACAACCAGATTGTTTTGGCCTGAAAATCAATCTTATGATCAAGCAGGACTGGCGAATAAGAAATCCGCTAAACTGAAATATTTTTACACAAACTATTGCAGATTCCCGAATAATCCTATTTTTGCACCCGCTTTAAACGAGTAGGATTCCGTAGCTCAGTTGG
>DAORHY010000106.1:0-10536 GCA_035438225.1 Bacteroidia bacterium | reverse complement strand
GAGTCAGTAAAAAAAATGCGAAAACGCAGCTTAAAAAGTGCTAAAACTTAGAATTATTATAAATAAGACCGGGTGAAATGGGGTGTGCTCTTACTTATTTAGGAACATACTAATAAATGAATCCAGCCAGAAACCATTCGGGCAGATGAAGATTAAATTTTATTCCGGCTCAGGGATTTTCTCTTAAAAATACCCGCGATCACAGGGATTCTTTTTCGGAAATGAATTCAGGGAGTTGTATTCAATACAAAAGCCGGTACTGAAATAATCAGACCGGCTTTTGCATTCTCCGTGGTTGGTTAGTCTTTAATTACCTTCACTACGCTGCTTCCTTTTTTGCCGCTATAACGCAAGAGATAAAAACCTGCGGGCAGGGATCCTGTATTGAGCACAGTATTTTGCTCATCCGAAATTTTGCGCAGGACTTCTTTGCCGGTGACATCAAACAGATGGATCAGCCCGCCCGATTGAGTACCGCTGATTGTGAATCCGGTGCTGAATGGGTTCGGATACAACTGTAGATCCGGGTCTTTGGTCGCTGGGGCAGTCACTCCGACGTTTATGTCACTACACAGGAATTCGGCCGAAGGACATCCGTTCGTTGATTGAAAGATCGCAGACCAGCCTGTAGCAGTGTAAACATTGTTGGAAACAAACTGAAGAGTCAAACTTCCATCGCCGGCCGAAGAAGTAATGGTTCCGGGGTTCGTTGTGCCGGAAAATGTTCCAAGTACTGTTGAATTCGTATCGCCGCCATTGTAGATGCGTATGTAATCCTGTGCAGAATTTGTATTGAAATCTGAAAATGAAATCTGCATATTCCCTGCTCCTGATGGCGGAACAAGTGTAACCACTTTGTTCTCATCATTATTGTACAAACCGGTAGTGGCTGTATATCCGGCATCATAAAAATACCCTGAACAAACGGTATCCTTCCGTGATACCAAAGGTGTAATTATTTCCGGTACACTGGCATTGGATGAAATACTCGCACTCCATCCGGCAGCATTGTAGTTTGCATCGGATACGAAATGGAAAGTCAGGCTGCCATCGGGAGCGGTAGAACGAATGGTACCCAGTCCGGAGACGTCAGACATTTTACCAATCAGGGGAGCGGACATACTGTTCCCGTCATATACTTCAAGGTAGTCGTTTTGGTTGTCGGTTTCAAAGGAATTAAATGTGACAGACAATGCTGTACCACTGATCTCAGGAATAAGTGTGGTGACAGCATTCTGAAGAGCCACATAATTGCCCTGGGGACCACCGGCATCGTAGAAAAATCCCTGCGAGACAGAATATGTGCCCGCCTGGCTGATGACGGTTGGTTTTGCGGACAACGAAATGCTTCCTTCCCATCCTGTTGCAGGATAATTTGCATCAGAAATAAAGCGGAAAGTCAAGCTGCCGTCTCCCGCCGAAGAAGTCACAGTACCAAATCCGGAATTCACTTTTAAAGTAGTGAGCAGTGGTGCAGCAATATTATTCCCATTGAATACTTCGAGGTAATCAGTTACATTATCCGTTCGAAAATCTGAAAAATTTACAGAAACAAGTTTTGAAGTATCTGCGGGTAACAGCGTAACAATCGAAGTCTGGTTATCCGAATAATTGAATTCACTCCCGCCATTGTCTGTATAAAATCCCGAAGAAACGGTGTACGTGCCAGGCAATGAAATATTTTGAATCGACGGAGTGCAGGTAATCACTCCCGCCCATCCGATGGAATTGTAATTCGCATCTGAAATGAATTTCAGGGTCAGACTACCATCCGGCGCTGTTGACGTTACTGTTCCGTAGCCACTTTCATATTTCAGGGTAGTGATCAATGGAGAAGAAGGAAGATTACCATTACGAATTTCAAGAAAATCGTTTGCACTATTTGTCTGAAAGTAGGTAAAGAAAATGCTCACTTTTCCTCCACCGGGTCCCGGATAGAGGGTTACAGTATTATTTTCATTATTGCTATACGCAGTATCAGGACCACCGCTATCATAGAAAAAAGCGTTGCAGGTCGTGTAGCTGCCGGATGACGGCATGTTGTATGCCGGCATGTTTGACGAACATGTTATTGTTCCATACCATCCGGTAGAATTCGAACCTGAATTCGATTTAAATTTAAATGTCAGTGCACCGTTTGAAGCTGTTGACGAAACGGCAAACTGATTTAGCAACCCTGAAAACGAACCAAGTAATGAAGCTGTTGTATCTGACCCGTTATACACAAATAAAGTATCTCCTGTATTGGTATTAAATGCATGTATGGTAACCGTGACTTTATTCAACGCATCTTCCGGGAGAAGCGTTGTCACCACATTCATGTTGTCTCCGTAATTATTTGCAACTCCTCCGCAATCCATAAAACGCCCCAGGCAACCGACATGAAACGTGTTGTTGGCAAGCATTGTCACATCTTCCGGATTCAGGTTTGTGGTTATGCTGGCATGCCAGCCGGACGAATTGGAACCTGTATTGGAAATAAATTTAAATGTCAACGATCCGTCAGGAGCCGTCGATGTAATTGTTCCAACCCTGTTGCCGGTAAGTGAGCCGAGCAGCTCCACGGGCGTAGCACCATTGTACACCAATAATTCATCACCAAAAGCTATGGAAAGGTCATGAAATGTTACGCTTAATTTTTGGCCAAAACCCTCGGGATGAAGGACAAGGGTGCGGTCCATATTATCACTATAATTCTGTTCCGGTCCGCCATTGTCTGTGAAACGCGCCGATCTCACCGTATATTCTCCATCGCTGAGCATGGTCAGGTCATCCGGAATGTAATTGGTAGAAATGGCCGCTTCCCATCCGGTGTTTGTCCCTCCGTTGGTTGAAGTAAAATGAAAGGTAAGAGATCCATCCGGAGCGCTAGAAGTAATCGTGCCATAGTTCGATCCCGAAAGGCGTGCTATTTGAGGCGCCGATGCATTGTTCCCATTATATACATAGAGAAAATCATCAGTATTTGTAAAGAAATGATTAAACGTTACGCTCAGTTTTTTGTTTGGGTCTGAAGGTATGAGCGTAACGGTTGTTGCCTGGTTGTCAGAATAATTTCCCGAAGGCCCGCCATTGTCAAAAAACTTACCTCCGCAAACAGTGTAGCTGGCCGAAGCAATCATCGAAATATCTTCCGGGGCACCCGGATTGTTTGCATCCACACACGTCACGGAAGCATACCATCCGGAGCTGACTCCACCGGTAGTGGAAGTGAAGTTGAATGTCAGACTGCCGTCAGCAGCTGTCGAGGTTATACTTCCATAATTGGTTGAGCCCTGGAGATCTACTATCGGCTGTGCTACAATACTGTTTCCATCATAGATTCGCAGAATATCCCCCGAAACAGTACTAAACTGGTGAAAGGTGACACGCAATTTGGATCCGCTGGTTTGAGGAAAGATTGTCAATGTAAAGTTTTCACTGTTGGAATAATTTGCATTTTGGCCACCGCTATCATAGAACTGTCCGAAACAAGTGGTCTCGTTTCCGGTCGACATATTGATGATGGTCGCCTGTGCACTTGCAACAGACTCAATCAGGAATGTGGCAGCGATAAGAACAAGAATTAATTTAAAATTTTTCATGCGGTTCGTTTTATATTGTTGTGGTTAGATTTTGAAATTTCTGATTGTAGATTGTTTTGAAGAGGAATGAACTATTCATTACGAGTCAACCCAAAGACAGCTATTTAAACGCTGCGAACCTTAAATGGAGTTTTTGTTACGAGCGTGCACACACTCTGATTTTGGGATTGAGCCTTATTCAATTGCCAATGTGCTGACTTAAATTTTGAAAGGAAACCGATTTAATTTAATGTTTGAATTTATCCATTACGGGAATGAAGAATATTAACATTCGCAATATAAAGGAAATTACAACAATGTCTCCCTTTGTTAATATTCCCCATCCAAAATTTCAAGGCAGAATTATCTTCTGAAAACGCCGGCCCAATTCCATCGCTCTTTTTTTCTGATTTTCAGATATTTTACTTTGATCCATCGTCAGCATACTCCGCAGCGCATTGGGATCCAGGTTCATTTTCAGAATGTCTTGTTGCAACTCCATCATTTGGCTCATCTGCAGCCCTTTTCCGGATGTTTTCGACTCCCAGTTACTGAGGAGATTTTCATAGGAATCCAGCATTTTATCCATTGGATCTTTTGTACAGGAACTGAAGCTGAACGCAAGAAACAATGCGAAGAGCAGTGAATTGAGTTGAAGATACGTTTTCATATTTTAAGTATTTAAAGGGTTTTTATTATTTAGGGCACCTCAAATAACCTCTTCCGGGTGCTGTTAATTTAGGTCACAATTTCTATCATTAGCTTTCGATGCTTGATCTTTTTTTGCAATACTTCGTTGTTCGTCAGTCTGATACTTAGCTTCAGTATCATCCTTCCTCTCGCCTCGTCTTGCAAAAAAATATCAAAGCACATCACCCAGAATAGGTTATTAGAAGTGCCCTTTATTTAATAATCCTTGATTTCAGTTGATCAAATTCATCCGCGCTCAGTTTGCCCGAATCACGGAGAGAAATCAACCGCTCCAGTTCATTGAGCGGATTGCCGGACGACGGTACTGAGACTCTTTGTACTGGTTCTGAAAATGTGTTTTTTATTTCATCCAGGCTATTCTTCAGACTGTGCTCCGGATGTTTGTATTTCAAAATAAAATAAATCAGTCCGGCAGATGCAGCAAGGGATATCCAGATACCGATGCCATATTCCGCTTTTACAAAACCAAAACCTGCATCCATTGTACTGTTGCCCAATGCAACGACAGTAATTAAAAAGGCAACCGAGCCTGCAACGAGCGTAGCGAGCCACATTTTTTTGTCCATTCGTTCCTGCTGATTGCCGAGAACTGAAAAAAGAACAGAGAAGCCGAATGCAATGAATGCGAGAATTCCGAATCCGCGAAATCCATTCAGACTTACATTAAGGAAACCACCGGATACAGAAACCCAGGGAAGAAAGATTGAAATGACACCGACTGCTGCACAGAAAACAGTGCACTTGCGTTGGAGGTGAAGGAGCATAAAGTTCATGGTCTTTGTTTATAGAATGTTTATGAATAAATTGGATGGTTCAAACATACATCCGCACCCTTCCCTTTTCCAACAGGGATTGATTAAGTGCAGCTCCTGACTTATTATTCGCGCCATTACAGCTGAAATTCGTTTGCCTGTTTTCGGGAAATTTTCGTTTATTTAGGGATTATTCCCCTTCTAATGATCCGGTTTCTCTTTTTTCTCATCCTGTCTTTCCGTTTAACTTTATGTTCCGCCGGAACGGTCGATTCCCTGCTGACGGAATTGAAAAATCACCCGGCTCCCGATACAATTCGCCTCCAGATACTGAATAATCTGGGCTATGCTTGCACCGATGAAGACCCGGAACAAGGGCTTCTGATTTCAAAAGAAGCCATCGGTCTTGCCCTGAAACTGAATGATAAAAAATTACTGAGCCGTGCATACTCCAGCCTGGGCCTCAACTATCACAGCATGGAACAGGATTCGGAAGCTATTCTCGCCTTCAGGGAAGGATTGAAAATCTGCGGAGAAAGCGGTGACCGAAATTTCATGGTAAATATTTACAACAACCTTGGCAATACCTATCATAACCTTGCCAGGTACAACGAATCAATTGCCGCTTTTGAATCTGCTGTATCCATTCTTAACTCTCTTCCCAAAGCGGATGCGATGCGCCTTTACGCACTCCGCAACAATGAAAGCACTGTATACCTGACCCTGGCCGATTACAACAAAGCACTCCGCTGTCTCTTCGATGCGGCAACAGCGGCAGAGAAACTCAAGGATTCTGTCACCTTGATTGATATTTATACCAACATCAGCATCATCTACTGCTACATCCCCGATTACCCAACTTCCCTGAAGTACGCGCACAAATCCGTGGACTATAGCCAGCATCTGAAAAACAAAAAAAAACTTGCATCCTCCTATATGGCCATGGCCAATACACTTGATGAAATGGAACGACCGGATGAAGCGGTACGGTATTACCACGAGTCCAGGCAAATTTCAGAAAGCATCGGTGATAAACGCGGTTTACGGAAAACCCTCATCAATCTCGGCGTGATGTATTCGCGCATGAGCAATTTTGACTCCTCGTATTACTATTTTCAGAAATGCGAAGCCCTGTTGCGCGGATCCGGAGCCCAAAATGACCTGAGCATCGTCCTCAACAACCTCGCAAGCATTCTGGACGAAGCACCCGTTGGTTTTCTCATCCGGAATCAAATCAATCCCGAGACACGCTATACAAAAGCCGCTGCGCTTGCTTTGCAGGGTTTGAAAATCGCGGAAGATTTGGGTGATTCCGACAACCAGCTGGATTCCTGGCAAACCCTGACGAAGATCTACCAACATGCCGGTGATTACGAGAATGCCTACACCGCGTTGACGAAATCAAACCGGTTACACGACAGCATTCTCAGCACCCAACACCTCCTTCAGACTGGAGCCCTGCAATCCAAATATGAATACGAATCAAAGGAATCCCTGCTCAAAGCGGAACATGAAAAAGAACAGGCTATCGCGACGGCCGAATTGCAAAGCCAGGTAAAAATAAACGGACTGATGACCGCCGGTGGTGCGTTGCTGCTGGTAGCCGGCGCCGGCGGATTCATCCTCTACAAACGAAGGAGGGACGCCGAAGAAAAACAAACCAACGCCGAACTAAAAGCGGATGTAGCAGAAACTGAAATGAAAGCCTTGCGCGCGCAAATGAATCCGCATTTTATTTTCAATTCACTCAATTCCATCAGCAATTATATTACCCAAAACAATATTCAAACTGCCGATTACTTCACTATTAAATTTGCCAAACTCATGCGGATGATCCTGGAGTATTCGGAGAAAAAAGAGATCACCATCGCAGAGGATTTGCAGGCGCTTGAATTATACATGAAACTGGAAGCCATGCGCATGCAGGATAAATTCAGCTACACCTTACACATCGGCCCTGAAATCGATCCTGAAAATACCTATGTGCCCCCGCTCATATTGCAACCCTTTATTGAAAACAGTATTTGGCACGGCATCTCTCCGAAAAACAGCAAAGGAAAAATTTCGCTCAGCATCCGTAAAGAGGCGGAAATGTTGCTTTGTACTATAGAAGACGACGGTGTCGGAAGGCCGGCAGCTGCGAATTCCTTTTCACTGAATACTCCGGGTAAAAAAAAATCCATGGGCATGGGAATTACCAATGAAAGAATCAGTTTGCTCAACAAACTGACCGATGCCAGGGCTTCTGTACAACTCACCGATCTCGAACAGGGATTTCGGGCGGATATCCGGTTACCCTACATTCACAACGATTAAGATATGATCCCAACCTTGCTCATCGATGATGAACAGCATTGCATCGACCGCCTGATGATGTTGCTGAACACTAATTACCGGGACACGATCCGGGTTATGGAACAATGCAATTCAGTAGAGCAAGGCATCGCCGCCATCAGGAAATACCGGCCGGAGCTGGTATTCCTCGATATCCAGATCCACGATCAAACCGGTTTTGACCTCCTGCAGGCTACACGTGATTTCAAATACGAGGTAATTTTTACCACCGCTCACGATGGCTTCGCCGTGAAAGCATTTAAATTCAGCGCGGTCGATTACCTCCTGAAGCCCGTAGACCCTGATGACCTGGCTGGTGCCATAGAAAAAGTAAAATCCAAACAGGAAACACGTGAGCAAAGCCAAAAGCTGGATTCCCTTTTTTTTAATTTAAAAAATCTGCAGGCTCCTGCCAAAAAGATCTGCATTCCCGTTTCGAACGGAAAAGAAATTATTGCCGTGAGTGATATTGTCCGTTGCCAGAGCGATGTAAATTACACCTATCTGTTTTTGAAAGACAAAACAAAACTCACCGTCACCAAGACCCTGAAAGAATTTGATGAACTGCTCAGCGACTACAATTTCTTTCGCGTCCACAATTCTCATTTGGTCAACCTCAGCTATGTCAAAGGCTACAGTGCAGGCAAAGGTGGAATGGTTACTCTCACCGATGGCACTTCCATTGATGTTTCAACACGCAGGAAAGATGAGTTTTTAAAAAGGCTGGAGGAAATGTAATTTTTTTAACGAATAACTGTTTATCGCTGCGCCGGACCTACGTCCAGTTGTTCTCAGTTACGTACATAGTCCAGCATCCCTGCTGTCATACAAAATACAACAATCGCTGCTGAGGAGGAAATGTGAGCAGCGGATTTCTACCAGGTAAATACTTTTTTCCCTTCGAAATCCAGCTGATCTTGAGCTGCGGCACCCGAAGCAGATTTTTAAAGTATATCGTGGGAGATTTGCATGCAAATTTTTTGTAATTTACAGAGGCTGAATGCAGTTTCCATCCGGAAATGGATACGCTTTTCAAACCCATGAAAACGAAAGAGGAAATACTGAACATTCAAACGCTGGAAAAATTCGAACGGCTGATCAATCTGGATCCAAATCCATATGACATTGGGCTGATGGTCATGCCGGGGACATTGGAAGACAAACACAAAAACTGCGAAACAATTCCGGCGCTAAGAAGGCAGTTCAATCTGATATACCTCCTGTTGGACGGGGAGCACGATGTAAAACTTGGTGCTGATCATTTGCAATTAAATCCCAATGATCTTGTAATTGTTCCTGAAAATACATTGTATGCCAGTGATCACATAAAAAACTGCAAAGGATTCTGTATACATTTCAAATCTGAATTCCTGAAACCGCTGCTCACAAAACCGCTTGCTGAAGAATTTCCATTTTTCCAGTTCGATGCCCCGCACATTATTCATCTGCAAACACAGGAAAGCGAAATTGTACAGACATCCTTTCGAAACATTATTGAAGAATACACCCGTTCATCTCCCGAAAAGAATTTCATCCTTTGCAATCTCATTCTCATTTTACTTTTAAGAATTCGCGAGCTCTATCGTTCCCGGGTAATAGAAATTAAGAAAAATTCAAGCCGTCGCGAACAATTGGCCAATGCCTTCAAACATCTGGTGGAACAGGAGTTTATCGAATGCCGTACCGTAAATGCGTATGCAGAAAAATTGCACATTTCATCCAAACATCTTTCGGAAGTAGTGAGCGAAATATTGGGTCGTTCCCCTTTGCAGATCATTCACGATCTTTTATTGCTTGAAGCGAAAGTTCAATTGCGTTCAACCAGTAAATCCGTTTCAGAAATTGCATACCTGCTGAAATTTGACGATCCATCCCATTTCACACATTTTATTAAAAAAAGAACCGGTCTGTCTCCACAGGAGCTCCGCAAGACGCTCTGAATTTTACACGTCTTGCCGAAATATATACAACTCTCCAAAGCCCCTGTTGATTTCCTTTGTACAATAAAACCAAAGACAATGGAAAATGTAACCAACCTTTCGAAAATGGCAGAATGGAAAAACTTCAACAAACCCGATGAAATCCGGGAATTTCCTAAAGGACGACTGGAAATTCTTAAAATTGGCGGCGCCATTATTGGCCGTGGTATTTTTGAACCCGGGTGGCGATGGGCAACTTCGGTTCAACCACTTGCTAAAACGCACAGCTGCGAAGCACCCCACTTTCAGTACCATGTTTCTGGTGTCCTTCGTGTCCGAATGGATGACGGAACTGAATTCGACTGCAAAGCCGGCGATGTTTCACTGTTGCCCTCCGGACATGATGCATGGACAGTTGGCAACGAACCCGCTGTAGTTGTGGATTTTCAAGGCATGATTGATTATGCAAAACATTTGTAAATTATTTTGTACCGATCAGGCTGGACAAATCAAGCGAATATCCTATTTGTTTTCCGGAATCACCCGGTTTGGCGCAATCACTTGTCGGCCCATTTCATTTCTGATGGATCGCAAATGATTTGGCTGATGGTACAAACCTGAAACAATGATTTCGATTTTTAAGGAGCCGGACGATTTCTTTTATCCGGCCCCTTTTTTATGCTTTTGCTTTGTATTTATCACTTATTCAGGAATGGCAAAATGTTATGTGACCCCAATTTCGTTTGGCTTTTTCACAGCAAAAATACTGAACATTTGCCCATTTTTTTATTTAAAACCCTGCGCAGAATAATTCATACAATATACCGGTTCACAACATGTCGCACTCTAACGGAGTTTATGCCTTCAAAATCTTCAACCCAATGTAGATTTGAAAAGTATGGTTTCATCGATGCAAATCGAACAGCTTCAGTGTAATAAATTAGGAAATCCATTCCAGCCCCGAACTATACTTCAAACTATCACCAGGGATGATTATCTTGTCAGCATATTAATCAATATGCTTTTGGATGAAACATCTTCTCGTCATTTTACTATTGCATGTAACACCCTTCCTGATGAAAGGACAAAACGCCAGCAAACTTGATTCGGCAAAAAATACGCTGACTGTAGTCGCCTCCTGCGGACAATGTCAGTTTGGACTGAAAGGGAAAGGCTGCAGGCTAGCAGTTCGAATCGATGGTCAAGCTTATTATGTAAAAGGAACTGACATTGATGCGTATGGCGATGCACATTCGA
>DAORHY010000105.1:0-10592 GCA_035438225.1 Bacteroidia bacterium | reverse complement strand
GGCCTCTTCGTTTTGCATGGTTTGTTTTGTACTGAGCAGAAAAAATACCGGGATTTTAACAGCTGTTAAATAAGAATTAATGAATGATAAATTTCAAGGAAGAATAAGCCCCTGTTTTTTTGGCCATCAGCCGGAGAAAGTAAAACCCGGAAGAAAGTTGTTCCGTGTAAATGAAATTGCCGGGAACGGTCTCGCCGGATTTCAATTCCTTGCCTGTGAGATCGAAGATGGAAAACAAATATTTTTCTCCTGCTACCGGTTTAAAATCCAGTATGAAATGGTTTTCAACCGGATTCGGGTAAATTGTAAAGGCAAGCTCTCCGGTAGAAATTTCATTGACGGAAATCAGATTTCCCCGGGTAATGGTATCACCGAAAAGTGGTCGAATCATCCAGGAGCCTTTGACCTGAGAACTGTACCAATACCCGTCGAGGTGATACAGCATCTTTGAATGCGAATCGGTATTCCTGTCAAGTCCGATACCGTATAAGGTTTGCGGCTCATTTTGAATCAGACCGACAAAAGCAGGACCGGCAGGTACCACCAGCAACGTATCAAAGAGGTAAGTGGCAAATCCATTGATCATGTCCACATTGGCCGGTTTCTGGTTGATCATTTTGTAGACCAGGTTATCGGAATTTGAGTTGACATCCACCTGGCTCCAGTACGCGAGCTGAAATAATTTGTTGTGTACATTGACACCTACAGGGTTGAAGTAAATCTGAAGGCCCCGGAGTGTATCCTGCTTTTTTACATCAAACTTATAAGCAAGTTTCAGATCTGTATTTCCGCTCAGGCCATAACCGATTTCAGCACTGCCGTCGTCATAAGAATAATAGTTGTAAAACTTCTGCACGAGGTAACTGGTGTCGTTGTGTGCATTTGTAATTCCACCGGTTTGTGTGAAATATACTTTCATGAGAAAGTCGGTGCTGTCGTCCGGAACAATCGGAAATGCAAATCCGTTCAAAGGAACAGCAAACGGTGTGAATGTATTCGATGCCGGAGAGGAGATGGCTCCGCTATTGTTGGTGAATATTTGCATTCCCCCGGAGTTGTAAATGGAAACAGAAGGAATAAAAGAAGTCTGACCGTAATTTAAATCATGAATGGTATCATGAATGTCGGTCACCATGGCATTTACCGGTGAAGAAAAAGTTTTGTAATGTGTGTAGGGCATTGCTGTGAATTCCGACAACAGGGAGATTTGCGGTTTGATCAGGGCATTGTCCCGTATAGAATCATTGACAACGGTTTGTTTCGCAAGGATTACATAGTCAAGATTCCAGTGATCGCGGTTCCCGTTTACTGTGGCGATATTGAAAAAGCGGAACTGAAAGCCTTTAAAGAAATAGCTTGTGTCATTGATATGGATATTGGCACGTTGAAATGCAGTATCAGAAGAACCGGGTACAGACCAGACACGGACCCATTCGTTTCTTTTATTCCTGAACTGAACAACGAGGGAATCTTCTGTTTCGGGTATATCACCAAGGCCCTGCGGCTGATAAAAAAAGCTGAGCCATACTGTACCGGTATCCGGTCCCAGATTTCCGAGGTCAATCGGACGGGAAGTGAGGTAGTCAGCAATTTCTTCCGAACCACTCAGACTGTCGTGTGGCCTTCCCAGTGCATCCAGCCCGTCAAGGGTGGCAACACCAATGGTCGGAGGATCTATGCCAAAAGAGGTATTGATAAAGGCATCCTGATCTTGCCAAAGACTGTCGGAAGGATAAATTCCCTGTCTTGAAAAATCGTCGATAAAAGGAAGGATGATTGTATCGGCAATGAAAGACTGTCTGTTCACTGCTTCCTGGTGTTGTAAACAATAGGTCGCGATCACGGGGTTGGAGCCCAATGGAATAAGTTGTTCCTGTGCTTGGGAAACCAGCGGAACCAACATCACTAACACGTAAATTGATAGCTGAAATTTGAAATATCGCGGGAAGATCATACGTTCAATTTATATTCCTGTTTTTATCAGGCGGGAAGGCAACGAAAATACGAATAAAGAATGGGTTTATGAACCGTTGAGGATTAAGGGAATAACTCTACCGGAAGCCCTGTTTGAAGCATTAATGAATATAAATATCAACAGCTTCACCCTGATTGATCATCGCATTCTCAATGGCTTCCGGAATTTGCCGGTATACTTTCGCAGTACTGGAATCTTTGACACCCGGGTCGACATGCACTGTTCCAATAGTCAGGGAGGAGCCTTTCAGAACAAAAAGAGCTTCTCCGCGCGTGAGTCCGGTAAGATCGGGAACAGGCACTTCAGTATTTCCCATTCCATCGCCAAGAACAAGATCAATGACAGAGCCTTTAAAAATTTCTTTTCCAGGATGAATGGATGAACCTTTATAAATCTGATCCAGGACTGCATTTCTTGCGAGATCAGGTTTATAGATCAGTTGCCCGACCTTCAATCCGAATGATTCCAGAATGGCCTCAGCCTGACGGTACGAAACATCTATCAGGTTGGGCATTTTGACTTTGGGAGGCTGGGAAGAATTGACAGTCAGATAAATTGTCCGCTCTTCCTTCACCTTGGATTCCGGTGCGGGATCCTGTTCGAGAATGGTGCCCGGAGTCTTGTCAACCTGGAAAATTGAATCCACAACTTTATACCGCAGATGTTTGTCGGTGAGAAAGCTTTCCAGTTTTTCCATTTTTATACCGCGCAAATCGGGAACAGTAATACTTTCTCCATGATGTGTGAAATTCCCAAGCCAGAAATAAATACCGAAAAATAAGGTACCCATCACAGCGCATGCAGCAATGAGATTCACAAAGAAGACACGGCTGCTTAGAAATTTGAAGAGTTTGGAAAACATAGGGCAATTGTTCAGTCGATGCGGACAGGCATTTTTTTCTTCTGCATTCCGTATTCAAGGATGCCGTCAATGAACTCGTAGGGTTTATATCCGGCGATAGCGGATTGATGAAAGATACAGGTCGCAGGGGTCATGCCGGGGAGGGAATTCACCTCGATGAATATCACTTCCACTTTTCCATCCACGAATATACGCACAAAGGCATCGATACGCGCATACCCTTCGATGTTGAGCACCCCGGCGGCACGTTTGAGTTCTGCGCTCACAATTTGAGAAATTCTCGCTCGTTCAACTGGGTCCTTTGCATAACGGGCAGGTGTGATGTTTTGTCCTTCGCCGGCAAGAAATTTTTCTTCCAGTGAAAGTACATCTCCCTCCGATAAGGCCTCAGAAGCTTCGAAGACCTCATAGCTGCGTTCCCCCTTATCATTCAGGTGCGTGAGCATTCCACCGGTGATCTCAAGGAAATGGGCAGCTCCTTTTCTTTCAATCAGTTCTTCAATGAGATACTGTTGCTTTCGTGGAAACTCCTCTTTCATTTTCAATTGCAGGATGCTCGCATCAGTAGCTACCAGTTCTTCCTGCTGCCGGAAAATCAGGTCGGAAAACGCGGTGAGCTCTGCTTCGTTCCGGATCTTTTTCACAGCACTACTGCAACCGTCATCTACCGGTTTGGCGATAAACGGAAACGAGAAATTTTGCAGGATATTCTTTACAAATGCTTTTTTATCGAGGTTCCAGTCGCTGATATTGACCAGTGCATGTCGGGCGACTGAAAATCCGTGACGATGAAGTATTTCGTTGGTCTCGTATTTGTTGATTGTTAAACGTGAAGAATTCACACCTGAGCCGTTGTAGGGAAGTCCTATGGATTCCAGGTGCCGCTGCACTTCTCCATCTTCCCCCGGGCGCCCATGCAGTGCAATAAAGACCACGTCGCACAATTCAGCCAGTCCGTCATAACTGATTCTGTGGGGCTGAAGAACATTGTCGTCATCAGTGTATTTCCGGGTGATACCATCGCATAATTCCATGATTTCCCGGATGACCTCATGCACATGGAAGTGCATGACTTTTTCCCGGATATCATCGGCATTGTCTTTCAGCATCAGGTTCACCGGGATCTGGTACATCTGGTGGTCTTCTGCATTGCCCGTTAGAAAGACCGGAATGGCTTCGTATTTTTCTGAAGAGGATAATTTCTCATAAATATTTCTCCCGCTTTCTACAGATATATGTCGTTCTGAAGAATAACCACCCATGATCACCGCTGCCCGTATTTTTCTTTTTCCGGCGGCTTTCAGTTTGAGGATGTCTTCGTCAAGCCTGGAAAGGAGGGCAGGTACAGTTGTAATATTCTTCATGTCCTTTACCCGTTCCCAGAGGGAAGTCCGGATTATGTAGGTGAGGAACTGTGATGGATTGAGTCCGATTTCTGCTGCCTGGTGAAAGAAGAAAGAAGAAGGCATCATGCCTGAGGTGGTATTCGGATCATTCAAAAATACTTTTCCATGATCGTTGATGAATCCATCAATGCGGGCATAGACATTGAATCCGAGCGATAAAAAAAGTCGTTCACAGTCCTTACGGATTGCCTGAATGTGCTCGTATGGCAAATTGATAGGAGTAATTTTTCTCGATAAGCCCGGCAAGTATTTTGAACGGTAATCGAAAAGTTCTTTTCCCTTTCGGATTTCAGTGGGCGGCAACGCTACAGGCAAACCATTTTCATTGCGAATAACGATGCATGAAAATTCTTTGCCTTCAATAAACCCTTCCAGGATCACTTCACTTTCCGAATCGGTGCTTTCAAGGAGTATAAAAGGCACACCGGCTTCAAAATTCGTGTTTATTTTTTCAAGTAAAACGTCCGGATGAAAAACGACCTCCTTACTGTTCGCATTGTTGATCATTACCGGTATTCCAATGCCTTCGCGGATGTCAGTCAGCGTCCTTACAAATTCAACGTTCTCTTTCGAAGTCCTTTTTTTCCAGTCAACAGATTCAATTTTCCGGATGAAGAAGGCCTGGTCAATTGCTTCGGTTAATTTCTTGAGATTATCCTCGGGCAAAATACTGACACCGATGGAGGAGCCCTGGTTTGCAGCTTTTACGACACATGGAAAACCTATTTCATCACGGACCTTCTTGTAAACGGCAGTACGTATAGCCTCGTTCGTCCATTCATTCCGCTGAAGAGTAAAGAATGCAGGGCTCGGAAATCCTGCTTCCTGCATCAGGTGTTTTTGAATTGATTTATTAATTCCAATTGTTGATGAGAATATTCCAGAACCGGAATACGGAATTCTGAGGTATTCGAACAAGCCTTGAATACGACCGTCTTCCCCGTAAGGTCCATGCAGGCAGAGGAAAGCAAAATCAATGAGTTCAGAGAGTTGGTCAGGTGCTATGCGTTTGCCCAGGCTGCGGATGAGTTCCTCTTGCCCGGAGGGAGTCAGATTTCCAAGGCTTTCAGCGTACACCTGGAAATCGTGTGCGGAAGGGGGCAGGTGATCGACCGGCGGATAAAAGTCCCGGATACTGCCTTTGTAAATGAACTCCCAGTTGAGCAGAACAAAATTTCCGAAACTGTCAACAAAAAGTGGTACTACTTCAAAAAGTGATTTGTTGAGGTTGTCATATACAGTGCGACCTCCGGCAAAAGAAATTTCACGCTCTCTTGAGAAGCCGCCAAAAACTATTCCAACTTTTAATTTCATGAATATCCGGGGTGTTTTCTCCCGCCTGGCAAAGTTAATAAAAAGGGGGTGCAGGCTTATGCCTGTACCCCGACTTTTCCAGTTTCTGTGTTCAAAAGTATCAGTTCATGCTCATTCCCAGATTGTACATGAGGAATGAAAAGATGTCAGTTTGCTCTTCGATTTGTTTTGCAATCGGTTTGCTTGATCCCAGGGGGGTAGTCCCTGCATGCCCTGCATTGACGTCAATCCGGACCATCACTGGATTGTTGCCTTTGTATTTTTCCTGCAGTGTAGCGATGAATTTAAACGAATGCGCAGGAACGACACGGTCATCATGGTCGCCCGTGGTCACCAGGGTGGCGGGGTAGTTTACATTTTCTTTGATGTTATGGAGGGGAGAATAGGAGAGAAGGTTCCGGAAATTTGTTTCGTCTTCACTGGAGCCATAGTCACCTTTCCAGGCCCAACCAATGGTGAACGTATGGTAGCGCAGCATGTCCATGACTCCGACAGTTGGGATAGCTACTTTGAAAAGCTCAGGACGTTGTGTCATCACAGCTCCGACCAGCAGGCCTCCGTTTGAACGTCCGTTGATTCCGAGTTTTTCGGGGTTGGTATAGTTTTCAGCGATCAGGTATTCGGCGGCGGCAATGAAATCGTTAAAGACATTTTGTTTCTTCAGTTTTGTTCCGGCTTCATGCCATTTTTCTCCATATTCACTGCCTCCCCGGATATTTGCAAGGGCGAAGATACCTCCGTTTTCCATGAATACGAGGCGCTCCAGTTTGAAGACTGGTGTTTGTGGCAGATTGAAACCGCCGTAACCAAAAAGCAAGGTTGGATTCTTGCCATCCTGAACAATTCCTTTTTTGTGTACGATAAACATTGGAACTTTTGTTCCATCCTTACTGGTAAAGAAGACTTGCTTAGTTTCGTAATCGGATGGATTGTAATTCAGTTTCGGGCGGTAAAAGATGGTATTCTCACGGGTGAGCAGATTAAAACGGTAAATCGTGGATGGAGCGGTGAATGTATTGAGGGAATAAAAAATCATGGGATCTTTTTTCGATGCAGAGAGCTGGTCCACGGTGCCAACCGTTTCCATGGGAATTTCATAAAGGAATTTTCCTTTTTTATCAAAAACTTTTAAGAGGCTGTGAGCATCTTTCATGTAGCGTGCAACAAACATGTTATTTCCAACGACCACTTCTTCCAGTACTTCGGAAGTTTCCGGTATCACTTCTGTCCAGGGGAGGGAAGGATTTTCGCCATCCAGTTTTACCAGTTTGTAATTCGATGCGTCTTTGTTTGTGATCATGAATAAGGTGTTACTGTCATTGTCGACAACAGTATATTCATTTTCAAAATCGGAGACAAAAATTTTCAATTCGGCTTTCGGATTTTTCAGGTTTTTAAGCATCAGGTTGTTTCCGGAGCTGCCTTCCCTTGCTGCGATGATCAGGTAGCGTTCGTCCTCCGTGGTACCGGCACCGACATTCCTCAGCGGATGTGCCTTGTCTTCGTAGACCAGCCTGTCGGCTTTTTGCTGTGAGCCAATTACATGGTAATAAACTTTATGATATTCGTTTTTCCCCTTTAGCACATTCGCAGAATCCGGAGCATCATAACGTGAATAATAAAAACCATTTCCCTGCCAGGCAATGCCGGAGAATTTTACCCATTCAACTTTTTCCGGTGACTCCTTTGAGGACCATGTGTTCTTAATGTGGATTTCACTCCAGTCGGAACCGCTTTTGGAAATGGAGTAGGCGAGCCAGCGTCCGTCTTTCGATGCAGAGATATTATCGATATTCACAGTTCCGTCAGCAGCAAGTTGATTGGGATCCAGAAATGGTTCCGGCACGGCATTCCATTTTCCTTTGAGAATATTCAGGACATATTGATTCTGTAATCCGTCATTCATGTACATGAAATAGTTGTTGCCACCTTTAGTAGGAACTGATCGTTTCGGATAATTCCAGAGTTGTGTTAGCCGTTCTTTCAATTGAGTCCGGAACGGAATTTTGTTGAGGTAATCGTAGGTAACAGAATTTTGTTGTTTCACCCACTTTGCAGTTTCGGCAGATTTGTCATCCTCCAGCCAACGGTAAGGATCTGATACTTTTGTTCCAAAGTAATCATCGGTCTGATCCGTCTTGCGTGTTGCAGGATAAGAATAGGGCTGTCCGTATGTCAGTTGAACCAATGAGAAAAATAGTGTGATGAGAAGGAGTCTTTTTATCATATGCCTTTAATTTGTTTCCAGATAATTTGTTCAGATAAAATCCCGTTTTGGATGAATTTTCCTGAGCGAGGGCTGAAAATTAGGAAATTCCTTCATTTTAAAGGGGATTCTTAACATGTTCACCATTAAAAATCTACCCTTTACCTCGTAAAAGCGGTTATTGACAAAAAAACAGAAATTCGGGTTGAGCTTCAACTTACTTTTGAACCTTCAAATAAGCGTTCTTTTTGTTGTCGGTAATAATTATCGCACAAATATATTTATTGCAGGAATTGTTTCCGGGTTTTCAGTGATCCCTCATCCCTCAAAAGTATACCCGGGAATTTTTCGGTAACGGTTGATGTACAAGTCCTCGTGTTTCCAACTTGTCTTTTCATCGGCCGTTACCTCAGACCTGCCTTTTATGAAATGTTAGTTTTGTTTAGGTGAATATGTTCAGAACCCTTCCGCTTGCGGGAGGGTTTTGGGCTTTACAGAGGTTTGCATCAGCGAAAAGAAGAAAATTTGAAAAAAAATGGATCCGAATCGAATTGTATTTTCATTCACCCACATGTGCTCTTGTTTCACCAGTTGAAGAACTCTAAAAACCAAATAAAATTGAGTTCGCTGTTCTCCCGGGCTATTTTGATTTTAGAAAATTAAAAAAAATGGGATACAAAGAGGTTTATACGCAGGAGTTTCTGCCGAAGGACGATCATCAGGTAAATCTCTTTGAGGACTTCAAACGACTTCGCAGTCTTTTCGGTACTCCGCACAAATTTGCATACCTGCGGTCACTGGTAAGAACAAGGAAATTTACACGTACTGTATATCCTCCGGGATGGCGCTTCAAATAATTGCCGGTAAGGTAATATTGCCTGAGACGCAAGCATTATAAAAGAAAGGACCCCCGGTTGCGACACCGAGGGCCTTTCAAACACACCATGAAAAACCAAACGCACTTTCTTAATACACTATGCTGACGTGTCCGACCCACTCGGAATATTTACCGTCCACACCCCAGCCTTTTATTTTGTATACATATGTGTCTGACTGACATTTTTTGCCCTGGTAATATCCGTCCCAGGATCCCTGGAGACCTTCCCAACTCGTAAGGAGCAAGCCCCATCGGTCGAAGATCCATACCTGTATGTCTTTCATCTGAGTGAAATACGGACGGAAATCATCGTTTTTGCCATCACCATTTGGTGTAAAGCAATTCGGAGCATAGAGCGTTGAATGCGGTCGCACTTCGATGGTCTTCAGAATGGTATCACGGCAGCCATACGAATTCACAGTAATGAGCAGAGCGGAATAGGATCCTGTATCCTGGAAAGTATGTACCGGGTTCAACGAGGTACTTGTGAATGAACCATCGCCAAATTGCCATTGGTAGGAAGTGAATCCCTGTGACAGGTTTGTGAAATGAACAGTCGGAGTCAGAATGTCAGTGACAAGCGGATCTGCTGTAAAATCAGCCAGTGGTTTAGCGAACACGCGGATGGCTCCGGGTTGTGTATAACTGGCCTGACAACCTGCATCCGAAACAACAGTGAGTGATATATCGTATTGCCCTCCGTCGTCAAAGACATGCACCGGATGCTGATCTGTGGATACAGCTCCATCGCCAAAATCCCAAAGCCAGCCGGTGATGTTTCCTGTTGTGATCACTGAATTATCATGGAAGATTCCATTCAGCGGTGCACAGCCCTGGAACCCACCCGCAAAAGTTACCGAAGGGTTCGGATTTACTTTTACTGTTGTGGAGTCACTATTGGTACATCCCTGGTTGGAAACAGCTGTCAGGTACACTGTATACTGACCGGATGCAGTATATACGTGTGCAGGATTATTTTGAGAAGATGCCTGACCATCCCCGAAATTCCATGCATACGATTGTATCGAACCGGAACCGATCGCGGAATGATTCTGGAAGGGTGTAGCAGTGCCCTGACATACATCCGCACCCAGGAATTGAACCGCAGGTTTTTCATAAATGTTCACGCGCAGAAGATCGGTGGAAGAACAACCGTGATCGGTTGTTGCAACCAGCGTGACGTCATACACACCAGGAGTGTTAAAGACGAAACTGAATACCGAATCGGATGAACTTGTTCCATTTCCAAGATCCCAGAGATAGCTAACAGTACCACCGGAAGTGTTCACACTGGTATTCACAAATTGAACAGGGGATCCCTGGCAAGCATCGCTTGCCTGTATAGCCGGAGCCATGTTTCTGTAGATTTCAACATTGTCCTGCAGATCATCGTAACATCCGTAAGTAGTGGTTGTCGTGAGTGAGACCGTATAGTTTCCGGCTGCACTGTATTGGTGACTCGGATTTCTTTCTGTTGAAACGGAACCGTCACCGAAATTCCAGTTCCAAGATGCAATGGAACCATCCTGTGAAACAGTCTGATCGGTAAATTGTGTCGGTAATCCTATGCATACATCGTCCGCTGACCAAAGTGCAGTTGGGCCGATGTAAACGGCAAGGCTTTGCGTAATCTGATCGGTGCAACCATTTGCAGTGGTTACCACCAGGTTGACATTAAAATTACCAGGGTTTCCAAAGTTGTGTGTAGGATTTGTCAATGAAGAATTGATACCGTCACTGAAATCCCATACACTGGTATACGCGATCCCACCGCTGACAGTACTCTGATTCACGAATTGGTTGGCATTCCCAAAACAAACATTGTTTGTAGAAAAAGCGGCAACAGGATTCGGGAAGATGTTCACATTGTTTGTATACACGCTGGTACAGCCATTGTTGGATGTGACCGACAGCTGAACCGGGTATGTTCCGGAATTGGAATAGATATGCAC
>DAORHY010000104.1:0-10706 GCA_035438225.1 Bacteroidia bacterium | reverse complement strand
CCCGAAAAAACATTCCGCATCCTGAAAAATTTCAAAGGCGGAAATGCTGTATTTACCCAGCCCGCAACTCCCATTCGTTGCGGAGGGGCACCCCAAAAAATTATGTACATGACAGAAGATTATTTGCGGAGACATCACCTCCGTGAAAATTCAAATGTTATTTATGCAACTCCCGGCTCCGTCATCTTTGGAGTGAAAGTGTTTGCGGATACCCTTACCGACATCATTGCAAAACGTCAGATCGTTTTCAAGCCCTTTTATGCACCGGTGATGATTGATGGGAAAAAGAAAGAAATTACGTTCCGCTACATCAATCCAAACCCCGGCCCGACAGCCAACGAAGTGAATTCAAAAATCGGAGAATTGGCATCCGGACAGAATTTGATTACAATCCCCTATGAAATGTTGCACCTGGCACCTCCGCAATCTGCACCTGATTTTATCAAACAATCTCCCTTTGCTTATGCGGAAGGCATAAACAAAGGCTGGCTGGAAGTGGATATCCATACATTGCAGCACCCGAAATACAAAAATGTTTTTGGCATTGGTGACTCTGCTGCACTGCCTACCGCAAAAACCGGTGCCGCAATCCGTAAACAGGCTCCGGTGGTTGTCGAAAATATCCTCCGGCTCATGAAAAATCAGGCATTCTCTGAACACCAGTACGAGGGATATTCTTCCTGTCCCATTGTCACCGGCTACGGACAAATGCTGCTCTGCGAATTCAAATACGATAATGTCCGCGACAGCGACCCGCTGCTGAAAAAATTCGTCGATACTACAAAATCAAAATGGAGCATGTGGATACTCAAAAAATACGGACTCCCCTGGTTGTATTGGAATATGATGATGAAGGGAAGGATGTAGATTCTGGACTCAAGTTTGTATTGAAATGGTACTCAAGAAATGGAATGATCAATAACCTACTACCTACTACCTACTAACATATAACTCAATAATCAACTCCTCTCTCTTCACCCTTCACCCTTCACCCTTCACCCTTCACTTAAAAATATGGTACCCGAATTCCTCCTTCACTTAAAAGAAATAATCTCCGAGCCCTGGCCCTGGTATGTTGCCGGGCCCTTGCTTGCGATTCTGATGTTCCTCCTGCTTTATCTGGGACACGAGTTTGGTATTTCAGAAAACTTCCGCATCATGTGTGCTGCAGATGGCGCCGGAGAAATCAATGAGTTCTTTAAATTCGACTGGGTTTCCGGTGGATGGAACCTGATGGTCGCGCTGGGCGCTGTCTTTGGCGGTTATCTGGCTGCACATTATTTCGTACCGGATGCCGGTAACATTGCACACGTCTCCCAGGCAACAGTGGCCAGTCTGAATCAGATGGGCTTTAATGTTGAGGACGGAAAGGTACCGCTGGTTCCGTATTTCTACGACTGGCAATACCTGTTCACATGGCGTGGATTGCTCATCATTGCAGGCGGCGGTTTTCTCGTTGGCTTCGGCGCTCGATACGCAGGCGGTTGTACATCCGGTCATGCCATCAGCGGACTCTCTGCTTTACAGCTTCCGTCATTGATTGCCGTTGTTGGCTTCTTCATGGGCGGACTCGTCATGACATGGCTTATTTTCCCACTGATCTTTCCCTGGATCCATTAAAATCTCTGTACTATGAAAATGTCCCGTTATATTTTGATTGGAATGTTGCTCGGTTTTACCCTCTATAAAAGCGAGGCGGTCTCCTGGTTCAGGATTTATGAAATGTTTCACTTCCAGAATTTTCACATGTTTGGAATTATCGGTTCCGCGGTTGTTGTGGGAATCCTCCTTGTTCAAATGATTAAAATGATGGAGTTGAAAACTGTCGAAGGCAATAAGATTGTCATCCGTGACAAGAACAAAACAATTCCACGTTACCTTATCGGCGGATTCATCTTCGGATTGGGGTGGGCTCTGGCCGGAGCTTGTCCGGCGCCAATGTTCATCCTGCTGGGCGCCGGGTATACAGTTTTTGTGGTTTACCTGCTTGCTGCAATGACCGGAACATTTGTCTACGGTATGCTCCGCAAACATATCCCGCATTAAAGTTCCTGTTTAGTAAATGGATAATTGCAACACCGCAGTTCCCCAGTGGAATTGCGGTGTTGTTTTTATTGTTTGTCATTTCCGGTTTCCCGTACTTACTCTACTTCGCAGGGAGCATTCTACTGAAAGAATGAACCAAAATCAACACCCCGGAACAGGTAGTCAGCTATTGCCCCGAGCGAAGAAATCTCATGCCAGTTGAGTTTCCGTAAATTAAATACATTTTTATGTTCTCCCAAACCAACAACCAACAACCAACAACCAACAACCAACAACCAACAACCAACAACCAACAACCTGTAATTCCAGCCCTCCATCCATGTCCATATGAAGAGAAATTTTATCTTCGCCCTTCAATCTCCTCCTCTATGAAATCAGCCTTACTTATTCCCCTTCTATTCCTTTCATTCATCACAATAGCACAAACCTACAGCGGCCCTGAAAGCGTTGAATACGACTATGCCGCCCGCCGATGGCTTATTGCCAATACTTCCAGTCACCAGGTGCTATCACGCGACAGTTCCGGAACCTTGTCTGTCTTTGCCAGCGGATTGGGAAGCGGTCCGTATGGGATTGAAATTGTCGGGGATACTTTGTTTTGCTGTTCGGGTAGCAGTATCAAAGGGTTCCTGCTTTCTTCAGGAGCACCCGTTTTTACACTGAATGTCGGAGCCTCATTTTTGAATGGCCTCACACACGATGATTCGGGGAACCTGATCGCCACTGATTTTTCTGCGAAGAAAATTTTTAAAGTAAATATTGCGGCACAAACATTCAGTGCAATTGCAAGCAACATGACAAATACGCCGAATGGAATTGTATTCGATGGCGCAAATAACCGTTGCGTCATCGTCACCTGGGGAAGCAATGCGCCAATTCTCGGAATCGACATGGTGACATATGCACTGAGCACTATCCTGCCTACAACGCTGAGCAGTTGCGACGGTATCACCCGGGATGGTTCCGGTCGGTATTATGTGAGTACATGGGGCACACAAAGTATTGTGCGTTTCGATAGTTCGTTTTCTGCGCCCCCGCTTACTGTTGCAGACAGCCTGAGCAGTCCGGCGGATATTTTTTATAATGTTGTCGGAGATTCTCTTGCTGTTCCAAATTCCGGAAACAATACCGTCACATTCATCGGTTTCCCTTCGACAGTAGGTCTGAATGAGCAAAGTGATGAGTTGGCGTTCAGCATTTACCCAAATCCTGTCGCATCAGGCGGAGATATTCATGTCCTGATGGAGAAAAACAGGATTGGAAAATTTGAATTGTTTAATGCTCACGGACAAATCATCTCGTCCGCATCCATATCAAATTCTGCATCCGGCAAATGGAATGCAGTCACCTTCGGGACCGGGGACTTGAAAAAAGGGATTTATTTTCTGCGTCTGGTTTCCGATGCGCACCAATGGTCAAAAGCTTTTTTGGTGGAATAAGCCGGAACCAAAGGATCCCGGAAATAGTGTTGTGAGTGAAAATGCGATGCCCGGCGTTGGAGCTGGACGTTACTAAATTTGCTGTGTAGGAATGGAAATCAGCAAACAGGTCTGTCTTGGACAATCGGCCTCAGTCCAAAGAGCGTTGCGATTTATCCGAGCTTTACAAAACCGCTGCTCAGCGCCGATGGTCTTCTCATTCTTATTATTATATTCGCCACCAAAATCTCTCTCCAATGAGTCCTATTAATCTTGCCTTTAGCCCGACCCCGCTTAAAAAACTGAAAACCGTTTATGTCATTGACGACAACGCCACTGAGCGCGAAATGCTTGTTGATTTTTTCAGCCGATATCCCGGGCTGATTGTAACCGGCTTTACGAACGGTGATGAGTGTGTGAAGCAAATCGTAATGTCCCATGTTTCACCCGACATGATTTTACTCGACTATTTTTTAGATGCGGAAGTTTCAACTTCAAAGGATGGTCTGGAGATTTTAACCAAACTGAGTGAGATCAGCCCAGATTCTTCCATCATCATGCATACCGGTGTGGAAAACAAACGCATCATCGATCTGGCCAGAAAAAAAGGCGCTTACGATTATGTTGTAAAAGGACCGGAAGGTTACAAAAAGCTCGAACAAATGATCGGAAAAGAGTTTGTGATAAGTGAATAAAGATTCAATTTAACAGACGACCTGCCCTTTTAGGCAGTGACGGAGCTTGAAAAAGTGCGATCCGCAGAAATTCATTTCATTGTTTGCCCAATTCTTCCGTGTAGCGAATGAATTCTCAGGCATGAGAAAGAAACACCGCAATTTGACCCTTCCGAAAGTCCTTTTTTGTACGCTTAGTTTGCTCGTGGCAAAACCGGAATTTCTTTCAGCGCAAAACAACCTTCGCCATTCTTTTCGTTCACTCAGTGCTCCGGAGAAACGCTGGGTTATATTTCATCCGTTTATCGCTAAAAAATCATGGCATTTAACACAACAGGCCCGTGCGGAAACCAAACTTGTCACCAATGATTCTCGGCTTGACGGTGATTCCAACGGCGGACAGGTGGACGCTTTCCGGCATGGCTACTGGATGGCTTTACTGTCCCGGGAAATCTGCTGGAGAAAAGCCAGAAGCCTTGGCAAGGCCCATGAAAAGGGGAATTTCAGGAGTTTTAAGAAACATACACTGGAAGACAGTGCCCTGCCGGATTCTATGGCTTCCGTCATGGATGCGTTTAATAATGCTTTTGGAATTGAACAAAGCAGAACACAGAAGGCCTTACCGGATAGTGCTTTGAAAGAGGCCATAATTCAGGCGATTTTGAATGGAAAACTCAGGATTCTCTGGAAAAATACAGATGGAAGGTTTCTGGATTGCAAGGGAGATGTTGTACCGGACCCCGTGATTTTGTTTTCCTGGAGTCAGGTTCGTTGTCTCGTTCCTTCTGATACCCGGCCGAAGAGCGGAGATTAATTACTTTTTTTGAATCTCTGTACCGGCTTTGTTCGTATTTAACCTGTTATTCATCGGACACTTCCGGAAAACCCCGACCTTCGCAGTATTCCGGTTGCTATAGAAAAAACATGTTTTACAAAAAAACGATTCTTTGTCTTTCTCTGCTTTTTGTATTTCTCCGGGCGGAAGGGCAGCTTTTCATTAATGAGTTGATGAGCAATAATCAGAATACCATTCAGGACAGTGATGGTGATTATTCCGACTGGCTTGAATTGTACAATGCTGGTGCATCCGCAGTCAACCTGCAGGGTTATGCATTGTCGGATAATCCTGACAGCCTGATGAAGTATGTTTTTCCATCGAAAACAATAGCTGCCGGTGGATTCCTGCGGGTTTGGTGTTCGGGAAAGAATATTGCCGTTACCGGTTCTGCAGCGCATACAAATTTTTCCCTCAGCTCACAGGGAGAAACTGTTTTCCTCAGCAATCCTTCCGGGACAGTACTTGACAATGTTCCTGCTGTTTATTTGCCGGCAGATAAATCGTATGGTCGCTTTCCGAATGGTTCCGCAAACCTTGCCTATCTTTCCGCACCAACTCCGAATGCCAGCAACAACACAGTCACAACTCTCCAGGGTGTCATTACACAAAAACCGGGATTCAGTCAGCCGGGAGGTTTATATGCCGACTCACTGTACCTCAGTTTAAGCACACCGAATCCCAATCTGGAAATCCGTTATACGCTCGATGGTTCTGATCCATCGGAAACATCGCCATTGTTTTCATCACCGCTGCTGATAAAAAGCAGGGATGCGGATACCAATGTTTATTCCATGATCCGTACCTGTTACAAGGTGCATTTCTGGTTGCCCGACTGGAATCCGCCGATTGGAAATGTTTTCAAAGCAACGGTCGTCCGGGCGCGCTTGTTCCAGAACGGTTATTTTCCGGGACCGGTTCAAACCTATACCTATTTCGTGGATGATAGTATTTTCGGGAGGTATGGAAATTTACCCATTGTCTCTGTTGTTTCCGATCCGCGAAATTTATTTAATGATACTACGGGGATCTATGTTCCCGGAATAACCTATCAGCCAAATACGTTTAACGCAAATTACTACCTGGCCTGGGACCGCCCGGCGAATATTGAAATGTATTTGCCGGATGGTACCGCTGCGTTTAACAGCAATTTCAGGATCAATGTAAACGGACAAAGTTCTCCTTCCAGTCCCCAAAAAGGGCTAAATGTAAATGCTTCGAGCGATTACGGCGACAGCAAAATAAATTATCCTTTGTTTCAAAACACAGCCGGGCCTGCACGCTTATTGGATAAGTTCGATAAAATCAAGTTGCGTGCATGGGGCAGTGACAGGGACAAGGCTTTGTTCAGGGATGCATACAGTACACAATTCATGACACGGACGAATCTTGACTACGAAGCCTATCGACCGGTAGTCGTCTTCATCGACGGTGAATACTGGGGCTTGCAGGAATTACGGGAGCGTGATCGTGATCATACATATTATGAATCGCATTACCTGATCGATAGTAAAAATCCCGGTTTTGATATTCTGGAGGGTGCGGGCGCGAATGTTCTCGAAGGAGATAGCGTCAACTGGACCACCCTGATGAATTTTATCAATGCAAACCCGCTTTCCGACTCTGCAAATTATGCCCATGTGAAAACTCAGGTGGATGTTCAGAGTTTCATGCTGCATTATATGTTCAGTATCTACATGTCGCGTTCCGACTGGCCCGATCAAAACGAAGCGAAGTGGAGATCAAGAGCCCCCGATGGAAAATGGAAATGGATCATGTGGGACATGGATGCTACGGTTGCGTACTATTTGAATCCATGGTACGACATGTTCAACCAGGCAATTGTCGGGAGCAGGGGATATGGCCCATCGGATCTTCTCAATTCATTTCTTACAAACACCGAATTCAGAAACGACTGGGTAAATCTTTTTGCAGATTTTATGAATACGGAGTTTCTTTCTGCGCACATGCAAAGCAAAGTGAATGAGATGCGAAGTGAGTTACAGCCGTACCTCACCGAATATCAAAATCGCTGGCAGGCAAATTACAATTTCCAGGCACAAACCGACAGCATGAAATGGTGGGTGAGTCTGAGGTCACAGTTTTGTAAATCTCAAATTCTGACAACATTCGGGCTTCCGGGTTATCACCTTTTGCATCTGAATGTCTCGGATACGCTAAAAGGGAAAATCCGGGTGAATACAATTCGCCTGGATGAAAATACCGTCAGGTCGTCCCTGCATACGTATCCCTGGACAGGAGTTTATTTTCAGGATGTACCTGTTCCATTAACTGCAATTGCGGAGCCGGGATATAAATTCATTAAATGGCTCGAGACCAACGATACGAATGCGACTCTTCGTGTGAGCTTGTCGGGCGATACCAGCTTTACCGCTTTGTTTGATGTCGATACTTCCTATGTACCCCGACTGCTTCCGGTAATCAACGAAGTGATGGCATCGAATCTCTCCGTTGTCTCCGACAATTACGGAGAGTTTGACGACTGGCTGGAGATTTACAACCCGAATCCGGATACTTTGGATCTTGGAGGTTTTTATCTGAGTGATAATTTAATCTTGCCGACTCGGTTCAAAATTTTGGCCGGAACAGATTCAACAAAAATTCCTCCTTATGGTTTCCTGTTGGTTTGGGCGGATGATGATACGGAGCAGGGATTGTTGCACACAAACTTCAAGTTTAACAGTACAGGGGATCATGTGTATTTGTATGCGCCTGACGGAGAAACCCTGTTGGATTCCATTTCTTTCGGTGCTCAGAGTGTGGATGTCTCCTACGGACGATCCTACGATGCTTCTCCTGCCTGGATAAATTTCCCCGTTCCAACACCGCATGCAACCAATGTAACTTCTCCTGCGCAGCAGCTGATAATCAATGAACTCATGCCTTTGAATGTTGCTGTCGTTGCCGATAATTACCTGCAGTTCGATCCCTGGATAGAAATTTACAATCCGAATCCGGACACCGTGGATCTTGCGGGATGGTACATCACCAATGATGCGGGCATTCCGCAGAAATTCAGGTTTGCATTCAACAATGATTCCACGAAGATTGCTCCGTATGGCTATACTTTGCTCTGGGCCGATCAGGAAACCAAACAAGGTATCCTGCATTTGAATTTCTCCCTGACCAATACAGGAGATTGTGTGATTTTAATGAAGCCCGACAATACAACCCTTTCCGATTCGGTATGCATTACAAGTCTGGCTGCGAATGTTTCCCGTGGGAGGAAATACGATGCATCCACGACCTGGATCGATTTCCCGGTGTCCACACCCAATGCAACCAACCAGACTTCTCCTGTTGAATCTGTGTTGATCAATGAAGTGCAGACCATCAATGTTTCCACACAACAGGATAATTACGGAGAGTTTCCTTCCTGGGTTGAATTGTACAATCCGAATCCGGATACTCTGAATATTGAGGGTTGGTATGTGAGCAACGATCCCGGGGATGTGAATTATTTCCGTTTCCCCTATGATAACGATTCGACCAAAATTTCTCCGCATGGGTTTATGCTGTTGTGGGGAGACGGACAAACACAGCAGGGAATCCGGCATCTGAATTTTACTTTGAATGCGAATGGTGAATGTTTCATTCTTTCCAAACCAAATTCTGCTTTCTCTGATTCAACCTGTTACGGCCTGATTGCTGCGGATCATTCCTATGGAAGAATTTCTGATGGCAATACTTCCTGGCAGAATTTTGTGATACCTACTCCGGATTCCAACAATGTGGATTTGTCTACAGGTCCTGAACAAACCGAAGAACAGTCAGGCATTTTCATGTTTCCGAATCCTGTTAAAAAAGGAACTGTTTACTTGAGCAAGAATATTTCCGGAACCGTTTCCGATTTGCAGGGAAGGGAAATCCTGATCCTGAAAAATGCAAATCATTTCGAAGTTACATCTTTTTCAGAAGGAGTATATTTGATCAATACTTCGGATCGTAAGCATTTGAAATTGGTCGTGGAATAGTAAATGAATAGATTGAATTGAACACGGGTTTTTAAAAGAGTCTCCGGTAAATTTATTTGAAAACAGTGATTGATATATTTTTTTAAACGCCTGAAAAAGCTGTGCGTCAAAGGTCATTGGCACTTTCACTGACCAGGTCCGCCGGCACAGAGGCTTTCATGATGGACTCTACCAGCGGTGGTGGTTCATTGTTCCCTTTTAACCGCTGTTTAAGCAGATCACAGATACCGATGGGATGTAGTTATTATTGGGACAGCATTCTCAATCCTACAAAAAGTACGGAATAAATGTCTACGATGGATTTGGCGATCAAAATTTCCTGAAGATTCTTCCTTTAATGCGGCTAATAACCTATTTTTACCTAACAAATTTGAACATATGAAATACAGCCCCATCGACAAAAATCTGTTCATCGGGAACAGAAAAACATTTGTTACTCATCTTCAGCCGAAATCCATAGCAGTTTTTTACGGGAATGATGAAATGCCGAGAAACGGTGACGGTACATTCCCCTTTCGTCAGCAGTCTGATTTGTTTTGGTTAAGTGGAATTGACCAGGAACAAACGATTCTGGTGATTGCCCCCGAACATCCATTGCCCGAATACAGGGAAGTGTTGTTTTTAAAGAAGACAAACGAACACATCGCTGTTTGGGAAGGACATAAATACACCAAGGAGGAAGCACGTGAAACTTCCGGGATTCAGCATATCTTCTGGACAGAAGATTTCCAGGCTATGTTGCCGGTGATGATGCATCATACAAAGAATGTGTATGTGAACCTCAATGAAAATGATCGCTTTGTTACCGAAGTTGTTTACCGTGACGAACGTTTCGCACGTGAACTGAGAAACAAATATCCGAATCATCAATACGATCGTTCAGGACCAATCATGGCCAAACTCCGTGCGATTAAATCAGATCCGGAAGTGCAACAAATGCAAATCGCATCGGACATCACAGAGAAAGCTTTTCGTCGTGTACTTGGTTTCGTACGCCCCGGTGTCATGGAATATCAAATCGAAGCGGAAATCACCCACGAGTTTCTCTGGAACCGTGCCACGGGTCATGCCTATTCACCGATTATTGCAAGCGGTGCAAGCGCGTGTGTATTGCACTATACTGAGAACAACAGGGAGTGTAAGGATGGCGATGTTATACTAATGGATTTCGGAGCAGAGTATGCGAACTACGCGGCTGACTTAACCCGGAGTATTCCTGTGAATGGAAAATTCACAAAACGCCAGAAAGATGTTTACAATGCGGTCTTGCGTGTGATGCGTGCTGCCACCAAAATGCTGGTTGTTGGAAACATCATTACAAAGTACCACGAAGAAATTGGCAAACTGATGGAACAGGAGTTGATTGGCCTCGGATTGTTAAAAGCAGAGGAGGTGAAGAAGCAGGATCCCAAACAACCGCTGTACAAAAAGTACTTCATGCACGGCACCAGCCATTTCCTCGGATTGGATGTTCACGATATTGGAAACCGCTACGAACCAATGCAGGCAGGTATGGTGTTTACGTGTGAGCCCGGTATTTATATCCCCGAAGAAAATCTCGGCATCCGGATCGAAAATGACATCCTCATCACCGCCAATGGTCCCGTTGATCTTATGGCCAATATTCCCATTGAAGCAGATGAGATTGAAGATTTGATGGCGAAGCAGCGGATTGCGGTGTGATAGTCGGTAGTCGGTAGTCGGTAGTCGGTAGTCGGTAGTCGGTAGTCGGTAGTCG
>DAORHY010000103.1:0-10843 GCA_035438225.1 Bacteroidia bacterium | reverse complement strand
TCCACCTTGTCGAGTTCTTCGGCTGAGGCAATTTTTCCTTCTACAAACATTTTCTTCGTCATCTCCACTTTGCGCATACTGCCAATCATGCCAAGGTAAGCGTGAGGTTTCTTCAGACAGAAAGAAAGGATATCACGATCGAAGGGATGACTGTAAGTCATGATGGTGATAAAAGTATGATCATCGAATGGCAATAGTGGAAGCGCTTGTCCGTAGTGCAGATGCATCTTGTTTACACCTTCAGCAGTGATCTGGTCAAGATAATCTTTGCGGTCATCGATGATGTAGATTTCAAAATCCAGGGCCGTCGCAAACCGAGCTAAGGCATGACCAGTGTGTCCTGCTCCAAAAATGTATAATCTTTTCTTCTTCATAACGGGTTCAATATAAATCTCCACACTTCCTCCGCAGCACATGTTGTGTTGGTGCAGGAGATCATGACGAAACAAAGAAGGCTTTCCTGATTTGAGAACTTTCAATGCCTCTTCGATAACACTTTTTTCGAGTTCGCCTCCGCCAATCGTTCCGGCAATGCTCCCGTCAGGATAGACCAGCATTTTAGCTCCTGTTTCCCGGGGTGTTGAACCGTGGGTTTGCACGATGATGCACAAGGCCACATCTGTATGCGTTTTCCCGGCCTCGGTGATTTTATCAAATAGGTCCTGCAATGGGTTCTGTTTGTTTAACAAAAATACTTATAAAATAATATCCGCCCTACAGATCATGGCAACCCTGCAGAGCTCCCTTGTAAAATATTATTAATTTTACCATTTGAAAGACATTCATGACAGCCATTCTCCTATGAAAAACAATCCTGTTGAATTTATTAAAGTAGCGATAGATTTATCCCGTGAAGGCGCAGCATCCAACAAAGGAGGCCCTTTTGGTTGTGTTGTCGTGAAAGACGGCAAAATTATAGGCAGGGGTTCCAACCAGGTAACCTCTTCCAACGATCCTACCGCACATGCAGAAGTGGTTGCCATCAGGGATGCATGTAAAAACCTGAATTCTTTCCAGCTTACCGATTGTGAAATATATACTTCCTGTGAGCCCTGTCCCATGTGCCTGGGTGCAATTTATTGGGCCCGGCCATCCAAAGTATATTTCGCAAATACGCGGCATGAAGCTGCTGCAGCGGGTTTTGATGATGCTTTTATTTACGATGAAATAAATATTGCGCCGGCTCACCGCAAGATTGAGATGGTCCATCTCCCGGATCAGCAGGCTCTACAAATTTTTAAAGACTGGATTACCAAGCCGGACAAGATCGACTATTAGGAGCGTGAGCAGTCTATTCACGGGAATCATTCACTGCATTTTTGTCTGATTGAAGCTCTTTATATGAACTTTCTCAAAGGGATGATTGTTTGAAAATCACATGAAAGGCGGCTCTGCAAGCTTTCAGGGCCCGGCACTGGGTAGCACAAAAGGTGGAAAAAAGGTTAAAAGATGCCTTTTTGTTGCAGGATTCTCTAAATAATTTATCTTGCATGAACATTTGTATGGTAGTGCTTTGCTGCGTGCAAAGTTTTCAGCTGTTTTATCGCTTCATTTATCTATGACTCATTCCGACTCCACGCTTATCACGTGCAGCCTGTTTCACAATCTTGACCATCAAGTCTACGAAGAGATACTCTCCCATTCGGAAACGAATGAGTATCCCAAGGGTACTGTGCTGGTTAAAAAAGGATCTGTACCCGGTGCCCTTTACATTGTAAAAAAAGGGACTGTTGAAATTTACACGGAGGATGTGCTCCTTGCACAACTTGGCACTCTTTCCATACTCGGTGAAAGTTTTCTTGCTGATGCAGTTGCGACAGCAACAATTGTTGCAGGATCTGATCTGACGATGGTTGAAATTAAAAAAGATGTTTTTTATTCACTTGCTGTTAAATACCCGCAATTGATATTGAACATTTTCCGTGTCAACTTTCAAAGGCTGCGCACTTCCAATGAAGCAGCATTGAACGAAGCCCGTGCCCGTGAAGAAAAGCTGAATATCCTTGTGAATGAACGTACGCGTGAGTTGAATGAAACCATGCTTGAGTTGCAAAAAACAAATAGTGAACTTTCCATTACCCGTGACAACCTGATAGAAACCCAGAAATTCCGTCAGCAATTCCTGGCCAATATGAGCCATGAAATACGCACTCCCATGAACGCAATTGTGGGACTGACGAATCTCCTGATCAAATCGCCATTGAATGAACAGCAGGAAAAATACCTGAATGTTATTAAAAAGAGCGGAGGAAACCTTTTGGTCATCATCAACGACATTCTCGACCTTGCAAAAATCGAGTCTGGCAAGATGGAACTAGAATCCGTACCCTTCCCATTTGTTTCTGCCATTCACAACATTACTACCATTCTCGGCCTGAAAGCGGAAGAGAAGGGAATTAAAATGGAGCAAATAATTGGGGACGGAGTTCCTGAATTTGTTGTCGGGGATGAAACGCGCATCACCCAGGTGATCATGAACCTGGCCGGTAATGCAATTAAATTCACTGAAAAAGGGGCGGTGACGATTTCCGTCGTCCCTGAACATACGAATGGTTCGGACGTTGTTATCCGCATCGGAATCCGCGATACTGGTATCGGTATTCCTGCAGATAAAATCGATACCATTTTTGAAAGTTTCGGACAGGCATCGTCAGATACAACACGGAAATTTGGCGGAACCGGACTGGGGTTGACAATTTCCAAACAACTTGTGGAGATGCATGGTGGTGATCTTAAAGTACAAAGCGAACCGGGGAAAGGTTCCGAATTTTACTTCACCATCCGTTATGCCATTGCTTCCAAACCGAAAGAAGACAACCTGGATGAACTGGCCACTTCTCACGACTTATCCAACATCAAAATTCTGCTCGTTGAAGACAATGAATTCAACCAGATGGTTGCCGTCGATACCCTGAATGACATTTTTCCGGAAGTGAAAGTAGAAGTCGCCGTCGACGGACAGGATGCATTGGACAAACTCAAAGAGAACAATTACAGCTTTATCTTCATGGACATCCAGATGCCCGGAATGGATGGTTACGAAACAACGCGGCAGATCCGGAAGTTGCAGGATCCTGTAAAGAAAAACATACGAATTTGTGCAATGACGGCGAATGTTACGCGTGAAGAAATTGACGAGTGTGTTGCCTCTGGCATGAACGACTATATGATGAAGCCCTTCAGCACAGAAATCCTTAGAGAAAAAGTCATCCGAAACTCATTCCCAAACGAAACGTGAACCACACCACCTACCCAAAAGTCTCGAAGAGATCCTCTTCGCCAACTCCTTCTTCCGTAATGAACCGATACGAACAAACAAAACAATTTATTCTCGGCAAGCTGAGCACCGGATTACCGGAAACGCTTACTTACCATAGCTACCACCATGTCCTGGATGTACTGCAGGCGGCAGAGATGTTGTGTGAAAAGGAAAAAGTTCCTGCAGAGGATGTTGAACTGGTGAAAGTAGCTGCCCTGTTCCACGATTCCGGCTTTCTGCTGAACGCCGTAAATCACGAACAAATCGGATGTGACATGGCTAAGAAATTGTTACCTGAATTCGGCTACAATGATTCCGAAATAGCCACCATTTGTGGAATGATTCTGGCTACAAAATTTCCTCAAAAGCCACTGAACAGGCTCGAAGAAATTTTATGCGATGCAGACCTGGATTACCTGGGACGTCCGGATTTTTTCAGTATCGGAAATATGCTTTTTGAAGAATTAAAGATGAGTGGAAACATTTCCACGATGAGAGAATGGAACCAGCTTCAGGTTACCTTTCTGTTAACGCATAAATACTTTACACGATCTTCAAAAGAACTTCGCGAATTTCAGAAAGAAGTCCATCTTCAGCAGATTAAAAACATGCTGGCAAAACACTAATTATTTTTCTGAATGTCAAATTTTTAAAAAACCGAATACAGCATCCAATTTTCCGGTCGTGAAAATCAATTGCTTTTAAGATAGCCGAATTCGCGAATTTTCGAATACAATAATCCTGACGTTCGATACGTTAAGTTGTTAAAAACTGCTGCTGTTTATACCTTTTCGGAAAATATTTTTGGTTAGATTTACTACCCATGCGTTGCCTCGTAATTCTGTTTTGCATGATCGTGCTGGTCTCCTGCCAAAAAGAAGAACTCTTTACGGTAGAAAACAACACTCCTCCCACCGACACTACAATCGAGCCTGTTGTTGTTGAGAATTACATCAACCGCACGTATATACTTACACTTGGCAGGGAACCCGATGCAGCAGAATTTTCTATAGCCCGTCAATCCCTATTGGATGCAGGGATGGATAGTACGTCAAGACAAAATTTCCTTCAGGATGTTTTTTCGGATGCTTCCTACCTGCCTTCCGTATACAATCAGAATAAAATAGACCTGTTGAACAATGCAGATACAGCAGATTTCACGAACTGGATCAATATCTTTGGCTTCTTATTACTCGATTCAACAAACCAGGCAGCATGGCCCTATCTCCAGGCTGAACAGAACCGTCTGATTGCATTGCGTGCAGCTTTCCCGGAGTTTATCAATGGTACAATTTCAGTGGATGAACTTCAAAGAAGAATGTGCAACAATTATCTTTATGATCAAATCAATATGGGAGCGGCGAATTTTGTGATCTCGACATTCCAGCATCTGATCAACAGAAATCCGACCGGTTCCGAACAGCAGAACGGCATCAATATGGTAGGCGGCATCAATGCAGTGCTTTTCCTGCAGGCAGGTTCTACCAAGGATGATTATCTTGATATTCTCACACACGCCAACAATTATTTTGAAAGCCAGGTGGTATTGCTTTATCATAAATTTCTCAACCGTGAACCGGATACCCGGGAAATGGTTAGCGGAACCGTAAAATACAGTTCAACTGGAGATTATACTGCTGTTCAACGTGACATCTTAGCAACTGACGAATTCATTGGCCTCGAATGAAAAACGCACTTTTGTATATCTCCTGCGCCCTCATCCTTTTTTCCTGTACAAAGGAGAAAAAGTATGAGTATGCAGTGAATCCTGTTGCTGTCACCCCGGACGGCGGTGAAAAAAATACCCAGAAGACCACTGCAGAGTTTATTTCCATTGCTTATGCAGACCTCTTCGGCATACAAATTCCACAGACAAGGCTTGTGAATTTAAGTATCGCGTACAGTTCTTTCGGTGATCAGAAAGTGATCGAAGACCGTATCATACGAAACTTCCTGAACGATACTCTTGCTGTCGTGCCGGATTCAGTCGTGGTGAATAGGGATACGGCAGCTTTCCTTTCAAAGGCTTATAAAAAATTCTTCAACCGTGAGCCCTCTGAATTCGAAAAATACACCTGGAAAAATACGATCCGGCAGGATCCGGCAATTACTCCACTCACTGTGTATTATACGTTAATGACATCCGATGAATACCGGTTCTATTAAACTGCAAGTATCATGAGACGCAGGGACTTCCTTAAGAAATCTGCCATGGCTACGGCCGGAGTGTTTGCGGCTCCCTACCTGCTTCCTTCCGGAAGTTTGTTTGCCGCTACCGGACTTCGCCGGGTGAACCACGTTGTTTTTTGTTTGTACGCCGGTGGAGTACGCAACCTGGAATCTGTTCACATGAACGATGGCAACCTGATGCCGAATATGCTTGCCGGAGGCGGGAGTATTTCACCGGATATCATCGGAGCCATGGAAACCCTTCCTCCTGCACCGCTGCCGGTGCCGTTGCAGAATTACGGTACGCTGTTTAAAGAATTTCGGTATTTCAATGGCCCGACAGGCCATTACAATGGCCATACCGTTGCACTGACAGGGAATTACGTGGACGTGGATCTGAATTTACGCGAAAACCCGCGAAAACCTACCGTCTTTGAATATTACCGCAAACACAATTCTCCACAGCAGAGCGCGTTGAAATGCTGGTGGATCGCAAATACTTTAGGGCCCTATCCTGCCTTAAACTATTCTTCGGCACCAGCCTATGGAGCATCGTATGGAGCCAATTTTATCTCTCCGACTTCACTCATCAGTCCTCAGGGTTTCGATGTACTGGGCAATCCGCGCACGTTCAGCAGCCAGGAAGAAGCGGCAGTAAACAACATCCGGCATTTTGTGAATGGAATGTTCAATCACTCCTATTCCGACGGCTCAGCAGGTGTCGTAAATTCCGATACCGATCGTGTTACTTTACAACAATTCATAACCAATCTGTATACCAAGGCACAAAGTTCAGCTTTCCTGAATTCATGGAACGCCGGAAGCGCAATGAACAATGATATGTTCAACATTCTTTTTGCCGAAGAAGTAATTAAAACCTTTACACCCGAATTACTCGTGGTGAATATGCAGGACGTAGACATCTGTCATTTTCAATACAGTCAGTATGCGAACAATCTCCGCAAAGCAGATTTCGCAGTAGCACAGCTCTGGAAAACAATTCAGTCCACTCCGGGAATGGCTGACGATACAGTTCTGATCATTGCCCCGGAACACGGCAGAAATTTCTATCCCAATACTTCCGTGGATGCATTCGGAAGACGCGCTCTGGATCATACCGCCCCAACAGATCCGAATTTTTCAGGAGATCCGAATTTACAGATGGCACGAGAAATTTTTTGTCTTGTCGTCGGTCCGCCGAACATCGTCGTACAAAACCAGGTAATATCCTCAATCATGGGAGAAAGTACCGAGATCGTTCCTGCAATTGCGAATCTTCTTGGTTTCGATCAGGATATGCCCGGAACGTATGGTGTTAAACCCTGGTCAACGTGCCAGCTTCAAGCGGCTTTCTTATGATGAAGACGAAGGATACATTCATTTTATTCATTGCATTCATTGCATTCAGCACCGCATGGTCCTGCAAGAACGATACGGAACCCGTAAATCCATACGATTCAATTGATCATTCGTCGAACACCACTACTCCCGTCCCCCCCGATCCGAATTCCATTGCAGGTTTGTACAAAAATATTTTCTCTGTAAAATGCGCCAACCCGGGTTGTCATGACGGAACTTTTGAGCCGGACTTCCGCACGGTGGAATCCTCCTATGCAACATTGGTTTACCAAAATGTAAACAAACTCACGCTCGATTCAACGCACTTTTATTCGTACCGTGTAATCCCAAACAATGTCAGCGACTCCTGGTTGATTGAGCGACTGACAACATCCACAACTGAGTACATGCCTTCCAACGGCATTCGGCTTTCGGCTTCCGATATTGATCATGTAAAAAACTGGATCAATGCAGGCTGTCCGGACATCAATGGAACGGTTGCCGTAAAGCCTGATCTTCCGCCAAACATAACCGGCTATGCTGCTTTTGATGGCAACGGAATCCGGGTGGATACGAATCGCTTAAACGACAACCCCGTTAATCCGTTTTTAGTAACGGGAGGCGACTCTCTGATCATTGCATTCATCACAACAGATACAGCAGATGGCACCACTGCCACTGATCCGCAGCTATTCACGGTGAAAGAAATCCATTTCTCCACTGATAAAAATAATTTCAGCGGCTCTTCCGTACTAGTTGCCTCTACTTATCTTTCTGCCTATTCAGCCTGGCTCGCCACACTTCCTGCAGTTACCTGGCCTGTTGGAACGACTGTTTATTTCCGCATCTACGTGAACGACGGGCACCACACAAACAACACTGAATTCCCGCGCTTCGACTCTCCGGAGTACTACAAAACTTATTTCTCTTTTTATGTTCAGTAGACGGATATTACTTTTTACCGGTGTACTTCTCATCGGCTCCTGCAAAAAGGAGAAGATTGAATTTGATCCCGTTCCTTCCATTGAGGTCAGTGCGATTTCTCCCGGAACGGTCCGGGAATACACACAACCCCTGACGATTACAATTAAATACAAAGACGGCGACGGTGATCTCGGCGAAAACACCAGTGGCATTAAAAACTGTTTTGTGACGGACAACCGGATAGGAATCACTTCTGCATTTCGCATTCAACAACTTGCTCCCGAAGGATCCTCTATTCCGATCACCGGATCTTTGAACATTGAACTGGGCGGGCAAGGGATAACGGATACAACATTGCAAAGCCAGAGTGTTAGTTTCAATGTATATGTAGTGGATCGTGCCGGACATACAAGTAATGTTGTGACAACTGCATCGGTCGTTATTCAATGATGAATGCCTTGTCTGGAAATGCTGCAGGTTGCAGAACACTTCCTTCTTGATTTGAAACCAGCTCTGGGATACAAAATAAGTGACCGTAAACCGGTGTTTTTTCGGGTCGTGCCGAGCATTCAATTTCGTGAACCTGAGTAAGAGGAAAAAAGATTTTCAAACAACTATTTCCTGTCCCATTTTCAATTCTATTCATTTGACGGATGTATCCCCTCAAAAACAAAGTCAGGTCCGGATAAATCGATTGAATACGGGTTAATTTTCTTTTCTTTGGCTGAATTTCGAATCCTTGAGAAATCTGATCAAAAGACAACTTGAGTCCGGCATGTTCCGAAACATGCTCATCTATGGACTGGGAGCACTTTTTCTCAAAGGTATTTCCTTCTTTCTGATTCCGCTTTATACACGGATGCTTCTTCCCGAAGATTACGGAAACCTGGAATTGCTGAATACTTTTACTTCCATCATTGAAATCCTTTGTTCCCTGGGATTGTTCACCTTCCTGTACATGGATTTCTTCCACAAAGAAGGGGAAGGAAGAATCCGGTTGATCAATACCATCCTTTCCATTTACCTGGTGATTTCAACTTTCCTGTATATCCTCACCGGAATACTGCTCATTTTCCTGCACACGCAAATCCTCGGGTCCCTTTCCATGTCTCTGATATACATAGGAATCATCACGTCCTATCTGAATTTTTTCCAGGGGATGTACATCCTTGTCTTGAAACTTACGGAAAGGGCAAAAATTGTAACCTATTTGCAAATTACAATTGGCATAATTTCCATGGGATTAAACATCGTTTTGGTTTATTACATGCAAACAGGTATTTCCGGAATCATCTGGGCCAATGGTATCAGTATGCTGGTTTCACTATTGATCATCAGCAATGCACTCCGTACGCAGTTTCAAAACTTTTTTTTCACCTGGGATATCCAACAAATAAAAACCATACTGCGCCTGAGTTTGCCCTTTGTGCCCGGCGCTCTGTCGTATTGGTTTTTGAACAGCGCGAACCGATGGATTTTGCTGCATTACGGGACACTTGCTGATGTTGGTCTGTTTTCTCTCGCAATTAAATTCACTTCTATTTTTGATCCATTGATCATACAACCCTTCCTGAATGCAAATAACCCGCGGACACTGAAGAATTTTTCAGAAGGGAATTTTGTTCAGCGATTCCGGCTCCTGTATCCCGGGGTGATTATCGTGTTCCTGATCCTGAGTTTTCTGATCCGTGAATTGGCCGGTTTTATGATCGACCCATCTTACGCCGGATCCTTGCCTTTAATCCCGGTCATGGTCACCGGCGTATCCCTGAGTGTTCTCGCTCAGGTCACTGCATTGCTTCTGCTTTTCCGGAAAAGATCAGTACAAACATTTTCAAGCATTCTGGCAGGTAGCCTGGTGAGTATCGTATCCAGCTTTCTTCTTGTGCCCCGTTTCGGTTCCATGGGAGCAGCAGCCGGAACGCTGCTTGGCAATTTCTTCTGGTTATCCTTCATCATTTACTTTTATCACCGGGAACGGAAAAAAGTCATTGCACAGCCCTGACTGATTCCCCGCAGAACTCCCTTTCGCAACGGAACAACGCTTTGCGATCAAAAAAAGGTTAAAAAAAACAAAATTTCATTCTTTTTAGTCGAACTCCATCTGAACCCCAGATACTGTTAATCATTTTTTTTAATCATTTGTTTAAATTATTTGTTTAAATAAAGCCGATAGGCTACTTTTGAACCGGTAAAGCAATTTCCTGCATGGCAAAGAAGATCATAGAAACCAAAGACCCCTCAACGGAAGAAAAAATTAAATCTGCTGCTCAACTTTTGTTTACGAAAAAAGGATTTGCAGCTGTAAAGACACGTGACATTGCAGAAGCAGCCGGAATCAACCTTGCGCTCCTGAACTATTATTTCCGGAGCAAAGAAAAACTGTTCAATATTATCATGGAGGAAAGCCTCCTGAAATTTATTAAAGGTGTTGCCGACCAATTCAACAACAATACCGGCGATATAGCAGAAAAAATTGAAAAACTCGTCAGCAGTTACATTGACTTGTTTTCCCGGTACCCGGACCTGCCTCTCTTTATCCTGAATGAAATACATCAGCATCCGGATAAATTTCCTGCCAAAATCGAAACCGTAGCAGGAATAGCCCGCTCATCCTTTGTCAAACAAATCCGGGATGCCATGAAAAGCGGTTCAGTGCCTGAACTACACATCCTGCATTTTATTGCGAACCTTATGAGCCTAATCATTTTTCCATTTATTGCATCTCCTATGTTAATGAAGATTACCGGAGTTTCTCAAAAACAATATCACGAACTGATGCAGGAAAGAAAAAAAATGATCCCGAAATGGATTAAAGCCATACTGAAAACCAATTCGAAAATAAAATCACGGTAAACAAACTGAAACGCTTCTACAATGTTGACATCTTCACACTGCAGGAATAAATTCGAAATGCTCCGGTCGCTGCTTCCGGCCCTGGCTATCCTCCTGAGCCTATCCAACACAAGTGCTCAGCTGCTCACATTGGATTCCTGCCAGCTGCTTGCAAAGCAGCATTATCCTCTGGTGCGGCAAACTGAACTGCTGGCGAAAAGCAAAGAATACACCCTTGAAAATCTGAACAAAGGCTATTGGCCCCAGATCAATATCGGCGGGCAGGCAACTTACCAGTCGGATGTCACGGGGATTCCG
>DAORHY010000102.1:0-10874 GCA_035438225.1 Bacteroidia bacterium | reverse complement strand
AGTACCGCAGGGAGATCTGTTTTACGGCCTTTCCTGATCACAATTTTATTCATGTGATTCTATTGTTCATTTATGGATATCCTGCTCCCGGAATCAATACAATTCCCGGACACGAATGGTATGCTTTACTTTTTTAAGTTCTTCCATTGCTTTGGCGGAAGTTTTTTTATCTGCATCCAGTACAACATAACCGATCTGATTATTCGTTTTCAAATACTGGCCGAGAATATTCACATTGAGATGGGACAGTTTTCCGTTTATTTCACCAAGGACTCCGGGAACATTCCGGTGAATGTGGAGGAGGCGGTGTGCGTCGTATTGGACCGGCAGACTGAGAGCAGGAACAGACAAAGATCCGGTAGTCGATCCTGTTTCGAGGAAGTTGATGAGTTTGCCTGCAACATCAATTCCGATATTTTCCTGAGCCTCTGCTGTAGATCCTCCGATGTGTGGCGTGAGGATTACATTTCGAAGTCCCTGGAGTGGAGAAACAAAGGGATCGTTGTTGCTTTTTGGTTCTGAAGGGAAAACATCAGCAGCAAATCCTGCCAGTCGGCCGGATTCAATGGCTTTTTTCACTGCGGGAATATCGACAACATCACCACGACTGTAATTGATCAAACAAGCTCCTTTTTTCATTTTGGCAAATCTGCTATCGTTGATCATGTTTTTTGTTGTCGGCAAGCCCGGAACATGGAGTGTAATGATATCTGAACGTTTCAGCAATTCTTCGAGTGTCTTGACCGGAGCCGCATTTCCAAGGGAAAGTTTGGGTTCGACATCGTAAAAGATCACTTTCATGCCCATGTTTTCAGCCAGCACCGAGACCTGTGATCCGATGTGGCCGTAACCAATGATTCCAAGTGTTTTGCCTCTTACTTCATAACTCCCGGATGCTTCCTTCAGCCATGCTCCGCGATGTGCTGCTTCGTTTTTTTCAATCACACGGCGCATCAGATTTATACAATGTGCAATGACCAGCTCTGCTACTGAACGTGTATTGGAAAAAGGGGAATTGAATACAGCAATACCGTTTTCTATGGCCGCATTCATGTCAATCTGGTTGGTGCCGATACAAAATGCTCCGATACTGAGAAGTTTGTTTCCTGCATTGATGACATCCCTGCTCAGCTGGGTTTTTGAACGGATACCAAGAAGGTGAACCTGGCTGACTTTCTTTTTCAGTTCTGATTCACCGATGGAAGAGGAGATCGTTTCGATATCGCTGTAGCCGTGATCTTTAAATAGTTTTAATGATGCAGGGTGAACACCTTCCAGGAGGAGTATTTTTATTTTTTCTTTCGGGAATGAGGTTGATTTACTCATATTTTAATACCGGGGTTACTCTTTGAATCGAATATAACAGTGTTTATTCTTTGTTGTTCAGGGGAATTCGTGAGCGAAACTCAATCGGCGAAGGTAATTGATTTCAATGGCTTAAATAAGAGGGAACTGGCATTCAAAATCAACATTTTATGCTGATTTTAGTCATTCGGATTCAGTAAATGTCCGATCAATTCTTAGCTTTGCCCTAATCATTGCGGAAAAATATGAATAAAGTGACTACACTCGGACAATTTATTATAGAACGTCAGACGGATTTTCCTTATGCAAAAGGTGAGTTATCGCGACTTCTGAGGGATATCGGTATCGCAGCGAAAATTGTAAACCGGGAAGTAAACAAAGCGGGTCTGGTTGACATTCTTGGTGAATTCGGTACTATCAATGTGCAGGGAGAAAATGTGAAGAAGCTTGATGTCTATGCCAATGAACAATTCATTGCAGCACTGAGTGCAGGCGGAGAGACATGTGCAGTAGCATCAGAGGAAAATGAAGGGCTGGTGCACATCGATTCTGAAGTTTCCAAGAATGCCAAATACATTGTTTGTGTTGACCCACTCGACGGATCTTCAAATATTGATGTGAATGTTTCCATTGGCACTATCTTCAGTATTTACCGCCGTACTTCTTTCAGTGGTAAAGTGGAAGATAAAGATTACCTGCAGCGCGGTGTTGACCAGGTGGCAGCAGGATATATTATTTACGGTTCATCAACCATGTTGGTATATACGACCGGCAAAGGTGTAAACGGGTTTACTCTGGATCCAAGCATCGGTGAATTTTGTCTTTCACATCCGGATATGTCTTGTCCGAAGAACGGTATCATTTACAGCATCAACGAAGGGAACTATGTTCACTTTCCGGACGGGGTGAAGCAATACATAAAGTACGTTCAGGTGGAAGACAGCAAAACCAACCGGCCGTATTCTTCACGTTACATCGGTTCGCTTGTCGCCGATTTTCACCGGAACCTCCTGAAGGGTGGTATCTTCATCTATCCATCAACCCTGAAATCGCCAAAAGGCAAGCTGCGTATTTTGTATGAATGCAATCCGTTGGCATTTATAATTGAGCAGGCCGGCGGTAAAGCTTCGGATGGTTTCCGACGAATCCTGGATCTGCAGCCGACTTCACTGCACCAGCGTACGCCTTTATTCATCGGTTCTGCAGAAATGGTAACCATGGCCGAAGAATTCATGATGAAGTATTCCTCCGTGATGGCACAGTAGTCTGACAGTATCCAGATTTCAGGAATTCCTACTCCTGATGAACCACTGCTTTTTCGTCCAGGCGAATCCGTATGGAATACCCTATTTTTAAGAGTAAACCGTCAGCAGTTTTAAACTTGTCATATGTTGGTTCGCCACTGATGCGCCCGCCGGGTTTTAGTTTTCTCAGGATACTGTGTCCCGCTTCCAGCGTGATGACCTGTTTTTTAGCCACGTAAATATCCAGGAATGCGCGAAGCTGATTGTCGTTAATTCGCAAGAATCGATTGTCCTCTGCCCTGTAGGAACTGGTGATAGAGCGGAAGGAAAATCCGGATCTCAATGTCTTTGAGATTTTATATTCGATGTTCATACTTCCCGGAAGGATACCGAATAATTTTACGCGGTCCGATGGACGGTAATCAATGCCCAGCAATGGTAAAATAAATGGCCCGAAGAATTCACTATTGTAATACACTCCGAATTTATAGGTCAGTTTCGAATTTTTTTCATATGCCATCACAACAGCACCGCCAGTCTGGAGAGCATTTCTATTCCAGCTGTTTTTTGTCAGGGAAACAGACCTGAACACAGCGACCAAAGTGGTTTTCCAGGCTTTGGCTTTCCATTTGTGTGCAAAAGCTGTGGCAAATTTTATCCCCTGGACCGAAAATGCCGGTGTTGAATCACGGAAGGATAGAAAATAGTTCTCATACGATGGACTGAATACAAGGATATCCTCCTGCAATTTAACAGGCAGGGAAATGTCAATGGCGTTGTAGGATGAGAGTATTTCTTTGTGTCCGGCTGCTGTTTTCAAAACCGGAAAGCTGTATTGGTGATGGGCAGTGAAAAAATCAAAGTAAGGTTGAGCCTTTCCCTGAATAGTCAGGAAGACAAAAATGAAGAAATATATCCTGAAAAAATAAGTCATCCCGGATTGGTCTTACACAAATGAACGGAACGTGTTTGTTTTTTCCAATCGCAGGAAGATGTCTTTTAGCTGTAGAATCAGTTGTTTCCGGATTTTCGAAAGAACATTGTCTGGAATGATCGTAATTCCTTTAAATCTTCCGACCTTTACAGGGGGTAATTCCCATGGTTTATGAATTCTACTGAATTGCTGGGGTTTTATACATCCCGGCCTATTGTTATTTCAATAAAATCCAGACTGCAGGAACCTTTTGCACACAGGTTCCGGCTCGAAGGTTTGTCCGGCTCATCGGATGCTGTACTTGCTGCGGCGATCACAGATGGAGAACCAAGGACCCATATTTTTGTTCTGAATGACCGGGAAGAAGCTGCTTATTTTCTGAACAACGTTGAAAATCTCAGGCAGGAAAACCCTCCGCTTTATTTCCCCTCTTCCTACAAAAAATCTTTTCAGATTGAAGAGCTGGACAATGCAAATGTGCTGATGCGGGCAGAAGTGCTGAGCCGCCTCAACCGCGGTTCGAATACATTTGTAGTTACCTATCCGGATGCCATCTGTGAAAAAGTTGTTACACGGCATAACCTGGAAAAAAATTCCATAGAACTGAGAGTAGGAGAAAAGTTATCCGTCGAATTCATCACTGAATTTTTACTCCATCATGAATTTGAGAATGTAGATTTTGTTGCTCAGGCAGGGGAATTTTCTGTCCGGGGTGGTATTGTTGATATTTATTCTTTTGCGTTTGAACTTCCGTACCGCATTGAATTTAACGGAGACGATGTGGAGAGTATCCGGACGTTCGATCCCGGATCGCAATTGTCGGTGCAGACGATGAATCACATTACCATCATGCCCAATGTACAGAAGAAATTAATGGAGGACAGCAGGTCTTCTTTTTTTGATTTTATTCCTGCTTCAGCAGTCGTCTGGTTTAAGGATATGAGTGCGTCGATGACCTATCTTGATCAGCAGTTCGGCAAAGTCCTGGATTCTATCCGGGAAACAAAAAGTTATCCGGCTGAAAAGTTCAACCTGATTTTTGATACCAGGGATGAACTGATCAGCCGCCTGGAGAAATATCCTGTGGTGGAATTCGGAAGAAGGTTTTATTATCCAGCCGGAGAATCTTTTTCATTTGACATTGCCCCGCAACCTTCTTTCAATAAAAATTTCAATCTGCTCATCAGTAATCTGCAGAAAAACCAGGAGCAGGGAATTAAAAATATTCTCTTTGCCGATTCTCCAAAACAAATCGAGCGACTGTATGCAATTTTTGAAGACCTTGAAAAAAAGCATCAGCTCAAGAATAAGGTTGAATTCACCACACTTCATTTATCCCTGCACGAAGGTTTTGTTGATCATGATCTCCGTCTTGCCTGCTATACAGATCACCAGATCTTTGACCGCTATCATCGATTTCGGCTGAAGAAAAATTACAGCAGGAGTGAAGCATTGACCATCAAAGAATTATCAGGACTGAAGCCGGGCGATTATGTGACACATATCGATCATGGAGTCGGGCGCTTTGCAGGTCTGGAGATGATTGATGTAAACGGAAAGCCCCAGGAGGCTGTACGGCTGGTGTACAGAGACAACGACATTCTTTATGTCAGTATTCATTCCCTGCACAGGATCGCAAAATATTCTGGAAAAGATGGTGCTGTGCCGTCATTGCACAAACTGGGATCCTCTGCCTGGTCAACATTAAAGCAAAAAACCAAGAAGCGTGTCAAAGACATTGCAAAGGATTTGATAGCCTTGTATGCGAAGAGGAAAGCAACCCGTGGTTTTGCCTTTTCTCCGGATACTTATTTGCAAAATGAACTCGAAGCAAGTTTTATTTATGAAGATACGCCGGACCAGGTGAAATCCACACGCGATGTAAAGCGGGACATGGAGAAGGAATATCCAATGGATCGCCTGGTTTGCGGAGATGTTGGATTTGGCAAAACGGAAGTTGCCATACGCGCAGCTTTTAAAGCGGTAACTGACGGAAAGCAGGCAGCCGTGTTGGTTCCAACCACAATTCTTGCTCTGCAGCATCACAACACATTCAGGGAACGGTTGAAAGATTTTCCCTGTACGGTCGACTATATCAATCGTTTTAAAAGTGCTGCAAAACAAAAGGAAACGCTCGAAAAACTGGCACAGGGGAAAATTGATATCATCATCGGTACCCATCGTTTGCTGGGGAAAGATGTTAAATTCAGGGATCTTGGCCTGATGATCATCGATGAAGAGCAGAAATTTGGTGTTGCCGCAAAAGAGAAATTGAAAGCGATCCGTGTGAATGTGGATACACTGACGCTCACGGCAACTCCAATCCCCCGCACGCTTCAGTTTTCCCTGATGGGTGCGCGGGATCTCAGCATCATTACCACACCTCCGCCCAACAGGTATCCAGTCACAACGGAACTTCATGTATTTGATGAAAAATTAATTCGTGAAGCAATCGATTATGAAGTCAGCCGCGGCGGACAGGTTTTCTTTGTCCACAATCGTGTTCAGGATATTCATGACATGGCCGCATTGATTGAAAAATTGCTACCGGGCCTTAAAGTAGCAGTAGGACACGGTCAGATGGACGGCGATAAGCTGGAAGAAATCCTGATGGATTTTGTTGCAGGGCAATACGATGTGCTGGTTGCCACAACGATTATAGAGTCCGGACTTGATATTGCGAATGCAAACACCATCATCATCAACCAGGCGCAGAATTTCGGACTCAGTGACCTTCACCAGATGCGCGGCAGGGTAGGGCGGTCAAACAAAAAGGCATTTTGTTATTTGCTGGCTCCGCCGCAGACTGTTTTGACAAATGAAGCGCGTCAGCGATTGCGGGCCATTGAAGAATTTTCTGATTTGGGCAGCGGCTTTCATGTTGCCATGCGTGATCTGGATATCCGGGGAGCAGGAAATTTGCTCGGCGGTGAACAAAGCGGCTTTATTTCAGAAATTGGTTTTGAGATGTACCACAAAATTCTTGACGAAGCATTGCAGGAATTAAAGGAGACTGAATTTTCGTCCTTGTACCAGGAGGAAATTAAACAAAGAAAATTCGTCACCGACTGCCAGATCGATACCGACCTGGAGATATTGCTTCCCTCTGACTATGTCAACAACGTAACTGAACGGCTGGTGTTGTACAAAGATCTTGACAGCCTTCAGAACGAGGAACAACTCATCGAATATGAATCCCGGTTGCGCGACCGCTTCGGCCCTTTGCCTGCACCGGCGAAGGAATTGATGAGTACTATCCGGCTACGCTGGATGGCGGAAAAACTCGGCTTTGAGAAAATCATGTTGAAGAATAAAAGGTTCATTGGTTACTTTGTCAGCAATCCTACTTCACCATTTTATCAATCCGAAATATTTACAGGGGTGCTTAAGTTCGTGCAGATGAATGCTCACAAATGCCGGTTGAAGGAGGAAAAATCCAGGCTTTCGCTGGCGATGAAAGACATGGAAACGGTCGATCAGGCAAATGAGGCGCTGCTGAAAATTCTGGGTGTATTCTCCTGAAAACCGGCGAAAGAGATCCGCTCAGTTGTCCAGTACAATTTTAATGCTGCCCTCGGCAAGTTCAAAAATGATCAACTTTCCGTCGACAGAATATTTTCCGCCGCCTTCTACTGAAACCGGTGTGGACCGGATCGGCAGCATGATTGCAAGGCCTTCCATTCGTTTGGGTACATTCACTACAACGACTCTCCGTCCGCCTTCCTGGTTGATGTCCATCGTAACTTCATTCCGTGCTGCCCACCACAAGCCAAAGTCGCGAATCGTTCCATACCATGCATTGTCTCCCATGGCTTTAATAAATGCTTTTTCAACATTCAAACCGATCGCATTCGGATGAACCTGTCCGATGAAACAACCACCATAGCGGGAAATCTTTTTTGCAAGACGAATTGCTGAAGCTGCGCGTTCAATTGAATAGGGAGGAATTTCATCGTCATCAGTCAGCGGGAATTCAAACGCATCCATTTCAGAATCGTATTCCCTGTTGTAGTTCAGCTGAAAGGGGAAGTGTGTTAATGAAACATTCGCTGAAACAGAACTGCTGAAACGATAACCGGAAGCCAGCAAACTTTGCGGATAAGTAAAAGGGGTATAATGATGTGTAGCGCGGAAACACATGCTGTTATTGACAGGAACAAAATGATCGATCAGAAAACGACTGACGCGCATTTCTCCAAAAATTGTCCCTTTGTATGTTTTATCCCAGGCCATTACATACGGGCGGTAGTCGGGATATACTTCCGTCCCTGTTCCCTGTTCAAACTGATCGAACAATGGTGAACCACTCACGGAATTACTCTGAAGGTCCATCCCCAGGGAATACAATTCTTTCAGTTTAGTGAAGTCTTCGTTGTTGTTGAAAATTGAAGCACTGCGGTCACGGATGTATTTTGTCTGAATAAAATAGGAGGAATGAATCCCGAGTTTTTTTTCTTCCCGTGCAAATCCCACAGCTTCCTCGAGTGCAGTTCTGAAATTGATGTTGTGCGTAATGCATACGGAAAGATTTTTATTGTAAGGAACCGTGCAGAGCGTAGCTGCATTCCTGTCGCTGTCAAGATAAATATTTTTCAAAATGCGAAGCAGTACATCTATTGTAGGCTCAAAATCATTGATGGGTGACCGGTTGAAATCTTCATGTCTGTTATTGTGCGCTTTGAGAATAAGGAATCCGATATCGAAACCGAATGCATACGCTTTTCCGGTTTCATAAAACCGCTGCGAAATAGCGGTAGATTTATCTTCGTATGCTGCAATCGCCGGAAGTTGAGTTTTGGAATAACTGTACGTGCCAATCGTTTCCTTGAACCGCTCTTTGTTGCCGAGTGAAATCCGCATTTCGTTCTTCTCAGTAAATTCTCCGGTGATGACATTCCCTGAGTCTGGTTTGATGCTGATTTCAAAATGTTGTTTGGATGGAACTGCTTCTTCAAAACCGAAAACTTCATTCAAAGCACCCAATACCTGGATGCCGATGAGCGTACCGCCGTTTCGTGGAAAAGCTGCCAGTGCCTGCAAAGCATCCGGCGAAAGTGCTGCTCCGGAAATCACCGGGTACACCATTACCACCTGATGTTCGAGGGCTTTCCTGTAGTCAGTAGTGAGAATAAACGGAATGCCAATCGATTTCAACCCGTGTGCGACACCGAGCCATGAGGCTGTAGTGTCTGTGATTAAAATGGCCATCCGGTTGGTTGATCCGTTAGCATATTTTTGCCAGGAGGTTGGAATTCGTTGTGGAAATTCGGATTTATCCTCAGGACCACGGACATTTGGCGAAATAAATATTTCATTTTTCCTGACCTCGTAAATCTCAGGGTAGGTGGTGTTTTTTAATGCGCCAATCTCATCTCCCTGACGGTCAGAGCTGCAGCTGAAAAATCCCAGCGTCACAAGCAATAGAAGAATGCGGATGAACTGCTTACGGTTAGTACTATGCTCAAACATCGGTCGCACCTGAATAAGTTTTGGTATAGCGTATTGGCAAACTTAAAAAAAAATGAAATGACAGCAGGGAATTAAAGGAGCTAAGTTTACATTATTGTGAAGTCCCTTCTTGTTATTGATCTATTGATAATGAAGGAATTGTAAATACTCACGTTGAAAAACCTTGAGCCTCCTTATGAAAACCTGTATATCAGGAAGCACGGATGGCATCAACCGGATTCATTTGTGAGGCCTGAAGTGCCGGGATAAAACCGCTGATAATTCCGATCACGGTTGAAATAATCAGCCCCATGGCGATATTTCCTGCGGTAAGTACAAATTTAAAATCGGCAATGGCGGATGCCGCCTGGGAGATGAGGAAAACAAGGAGCAGTCCGAAACAACCACCAAAAATGCACAACACTACCGCTTCCACGAGGAATTGTAACAAGATGAAATATTTTTTTGAACCGAGAGATTTCTGAATACCGATGATACCAGTTCTTTCGCGGACCGAGACAAACATGATGTTGGCAATACCAAAACCACCTACCAGAATTGAAAATCCTCCGAGTATCCAGGCGGCAATATTCAAGGTATTGAAGAGTTCTTTGAGGCTGTTCGTCAGTAAGCTTGTTTCATTCAAAGCAAAATCATCCTCTTCCCTGGGCTTCAGTTTACGTACCGAACGCATACTTCCCCGCAAATCATCCCGGAGCTCGATATTGCTGATTCCTTCACCAGCTTTTACCATGAAATAGGGATCCACATTGTCGCTCTTGAGATTCACAAAGTTCCGTGCATAATTCACTGGAATAATCACCTGATTGTCGGAAGAGTTCCCGACCATACTGCTTCCTTCTTTGTTGACAACACCGATGATATTGATCTTAAAACCACGGATAGAAATGGATTTTCCCACAGCATCCGATTTCGGAAAAAGTCCGCTTTCTATATCTGCACCGATTAGTGCTAATGGTTTCCCGCTGCTGCTTTCATTTTCCGTAAAATACCTGCCGTCTTTAAGGTCAAGGGTCTTTATTTTATCGTATTGATGTGAAACACAAATGACCAGGGCATTTTCAATGGAATTGCTGCCGTATTTAATGGTTTGGTTTCCCAAAGTGGCCACGTAAGCCAATGCTTCGGCCGATTCCGCCTTTCGTTGAACTTCATTCATCTCTTTGATGGCAGGCAGCGGCCGGTTGATATACTTCCACCAGGGATATTCATCATCGCCTTCCGGAACCCAGGGCCATTTTTGGATGTAAATGACGTTATTACCCAGAGTGGCAACGTCGGTTCGGATTTTTGTTTCTAAAGCATCGGTTGCTGTGAAAACAGAAATAATCGCAAAGATCCCAATGGTGATGCCCAACAGAGAAAGTATGGTGCGCAATTTGTTGACCCGAAGTGCTTCGAACGCGAAGAGAAAACTCTCGCGGAACAAACGAAGGAAAAGCCAAAACCGGGTTGCCATATGGAGGAACAAATGTAAGACTCTGTTTCAGATGCACATCCTGTTTAACGTAAATTAACGGGTTCATTCCTCACCGCGCTGCCCGCTGCCTCTGATCCGCTTCAGCCCGCTGATAAAGTAAAGTCTGTATACTGTTTTCCAACTTTAGAGTAAGTATGAAGAAACTTTTTCGGGAATTAATCGCTCCTTCCAACAAGTGAAATGGTGTGAAAAATGAGTGGAATTTAATTTCAATCGCGCGCAATTCGCCGCTTAAATTTTCATAAAATTGCACTTGAATTTTAAGGAATGAAAACACTGAAAAAGATCAGTAGCGCCCTGATCTCTGTGTACCACAAAGACCATCTTGAATCCATTGTTCGCAGACTGCATGAGCTGGGTGTAACCTTGTATGCAACGGGAGGTACACAGAAATTTATCGAAGATTTAGAGCTGCCGGTGATTCCTGTCGAGGATATCACGG
>DAORHY010000101.1:0-10921 GCA_035438225.1 Bacteroidia bacterium | reverse complement strand
AAAAATAAAAACCATGGAACAGCCTGATCAGCCCGGTGGTACTAAACCTTCTTCGCTTGCTCTATTTCTGATCCTGGTCGTCATTATGGCACTTGTGTTGCTGATTGAGTGGCTTTTTGGGTTCCTCCGGTGACGAATAGATGAATTAACCCTTTTTAAGAAATTTGATTTAACTTTTTTCCGTTCTTGCAGTATAAATCGTCTTATATCCGGTGCGAACCGGGCTAAATTCCTCATTACATGAATTGGATGAATACTATTTCCCGCCGCACCAAAAGAGTTGTGCTGGTGCTTTCAATCGTTGTGGTTTCTGTCACTTCCTTCAGTTTCGTTGAAGATTATTATTTCGAAGTAAGCAAGAACCTTGATATTTTCAGTTCACTTTTCCGGGATGTAAATATTTATTACGTAGATTCCCTCCAACCGGGGGATTTGATGAAGAAAGGTGCAGACGCAATGCTCCGTTCCCTGGACCCGTACACAGTGTATATTCCGGAAAGCGAAATTGAAGATTACCGGATGACTCATATTTCAGCAGAATACGGAGGCATCGGAGCACTTGTCCATCAACGAAATGGTCAGATTGCAATCAGCGAGGTTTACGAAGGATTTCCTGCCCAGAAGGCCGATATTCATGTTGGTGATATAATTATTTCCGTAAACGGTATCACAACCCTGAGTAAAAAAGTGGACGATGTTACGGAGTTTATGAAGGGCCAGAAAGGCACTTCCGTAAAAATTGTTGTTCAAAGGGAAGGTGTGGCACAGCCAATAGAAAAAACGATTATCCGTGACGAAATCAAGTTTAAAAATGTGCCTTATTTCGGGATGGTGAATGATCATACCGGATACATAAAACTGACTCAATTCCTCGAAAACTCTGCAGATGAAGTGAAGCAAGCCCTGGTTTCTCTCAAGCAGGACCCAAAAATGAAAGCCGTGATCCTGGATTTACGGGGTAATGGCGGAGGCCTGCTCAAAGAAGCAGTCGATATTGTGAACCTGTTTGTCGATAAAAGCCAGAAAATAGTCTCACAGCGCGGGAAAGTGAAAGAGATGAATATGGAGTATTTTGCAAGTAAAGCTGCCATAGATACCGAAATTCCAGTGATTGTACTGGTTGACCGCGGCTCTGCATCTGCATCCGAAATCGTGACCGGTGCTATTCAGGAACTCGACCGGGGAGTCATCGTCGGTCAGCGAACTTTTGGAAAAGGACTTGTTCAGCAAACCTACAACCTGTCGTATAACACTTTGTTGAAAGTGACCATCGCGAAATATTATACCCCCAGCGGGCGATGTATACAGGCTCTTGATTATACTCACCGGAATGCGGATGGTTCTGTTTCCAAAGTGGCGGATTCACTGATTACAGAATTCAAAACCAAGGGTGGAAGAACTGTTTATGACGGAAGTGGCATTTTTCCGGATATCTACACGAACCCGGATTCATACAGTAACCTGAGCGGGGCTTTGTTCAGAAATTATTTCTTTTTCGATTATGCAAATAAATATGCCCGCGAACATTCGTCCATTGCGCCCGCAAAGGAATTTACTTTGCAGGAGAGGGAATATCAGGATTTCGTCACTTTCCTCAATGGCAAAGAATACGAGTACACCGATAAAAGTGAAAAGGAACTGGAAAGCTTTAAAAAGGCTGCTGAAAGGGACAAGCATTTTGAAGCAGTAAAAGCAGAATACGATGCTTTGAAAAAGAAGATGACAGATTATAAGAAACAGGACCTCATCAATCACCAGGCTGAATTGAAAGAAATACTGGAGGGTGAAATCGCATCAAGGTATTATTTTCAAAAAGGCCGGCTGGAGAGCAGTTTCAGGGCTGATCAGGACCTGAAAAAAGCTTTGGAAGTACTGGACAATCAATCCCTGTATACCTCGATCCTGAAGGGCGATGGCGAATATAAAGTGATCGGAAAACCCGGCAGCGAAGCACAGGCAAAAGCCAATAGCGAACGGGAAGAAGATGACAGATTGAATTAATAAAAATCCGGTTGAAAGATCCCCAAAACAAGTGTTTTAGGGATCTTTTTTTATTCTTTCCCGGCTTTTCATTCAGGGGTTTGTTTAATTTTCTTGAATCCCGTACGTTTGCGGCCACTATTTATTGAACTACTATGGGTCGAGTTTTTGAAAAACGCAAACACAAGATGTTTGCCCGTTATGACAAGATGGCAAAAGCCTTCACCCGCGTTGGACGTGAAGTTGCTATTGCAGTGAAAGCCGGGGGGCCGGATCCCAATTACAATCCTCGTTTACGTACTGCCATCCAGAATGCCAAGGGCCTGAATATGCCCAAGGATCGTATTGATAATGCGATCAAAAGAGCTTCGTCTAAGGACGAGGGCAATTTTGAAGAAATAGTTTACGAAGGTTATGGCCCACACGGAGTGGCTATTGTAGTGGAAACGGCTACTGACAATACTACCCGCACTGTTGCAAATATCCGCATGTATTTTAACAGGGGAAATGGTACGTTGGGAAAGACGGGATCGCTCGATTTTATGTTTCAGAGAAAAGGTGTTTTTCGTATCCCCAACGATGGAAAAATAAATACCGACGAACTGGAACTTGAATTAATCGATTTCGGCCTGGATAGCATGGAAGTGGATGATGAGGAAATCATCATTTACACTGCCTATGAAGATTTCGGAAAAATGGCCAAAGGTCTTGAGGAAAAGAAAATTGACGTAAAAAAAGCTGCCCTTGAACGGCTCCCAACGACTTTTGTGGAATTGAGCGAAGAACAACAAGATGAAATTCTGCAGCTTGTTGATAGGTTTGAAGAAGACGATGATGTTCAGGCAGTCTACCACAACCTGAAATAATTGAAATGAAATAGAAAATAAGAACGGCGAACTTTTGGTTCGCCGTTCTTATTTTCTATTTGTAAGCAGGGATATTCAATCCTGATTGTAATACAATTTCACCAGTAGTTGAGGGGTCAACGCATCAGGTACATTTTTCCCCATCCCTTTTTAAAGAATTTATCGGCATCGGTTGCCCTGTGTTCGATGGTTTCTCCGTGCAGGTCAGTGACAACACGATAGAGGTACAAGCCATTGGCAAGTTGATCACCATATTCATCTTTTCCATCCCATGCGTAATCCGTAATGTTCCTGCCGATATGAATATTACCCAGTTCATTTTGCATGATTTCCCTAACGATCTTTCCGGTGACAGTCATAATCTGGATCTTCATGTGTGAAGGAATTTCATTTCCGGTCAGTGTGAAAACGAAGCGTGTTGAAGTCGAGAAGGGATTCGGATAATTGAGAAATTCGGTGATGGTACTTTTATTCACCACCTCGAAAGATATTTTGTAGTTGTATTTCCCCGATTCATTGTTTGATTTATCCGTGGCTTCGACTTCCAGAACGTAGATACCATCTGTTTCAAATGACGGATTCCATTCGATTTTACAGCTGTTCTTGGGAAGTACTGCAGGAGTGAAGCGCATGGTATTGCCAAATGTCGGGAAAGAGAAGAATACAGGTGTCTGGGTTTGTGAATTCGGACTCTTCAGGTACACTTTAAATTTAGCAGTATCATTCAGTGCCAGGAATTTGTTTTCATCGTGCAGCTGAATAGTGATTGTTGGTTTTCCGGAAACAATATCTCCATCGAGAATGTGAACTCCGTCGAAGGTGACATCCAGGATAGGGTTGATCATATCCCGGTTCATCGTAAATTTCATTTCCATCAGGTTGTTGAAATGGTATTTCTCCAATTGATGCGTTGCGTTGAAAGGGTTTGCCTCAATCCACAATCCATTCGATCCGGCAAGACCAAATGTATGATCCACGACCACATCTGCCCTCAGCGATTGGCCTTCGCGCAGTGAATCCAGCTTTACATTCTGGAGGTTATGGCGAACCCTGTTGTTGTCATAGAGATAAAAACTGACGTCAAGGCTGTCCATCGGAAGGTTGCCAATGTTGTCGATTGCAATGTGCATACGCACGGTATCTCCTTCCTGAATCGGATTTGTATAAAAACCAAAAGAACGGTTTGGATTGAGGGCGCATTCCGGGACATCATCAAAGTAAAGTCTCCAGTATTTCATCTGAGCCGGTGTGCGCAGGGAATCGTCCTGCACGAAAGTCTGAAGTTTAAGGTAAGGGTAGGTCGTGGCATTGATCCAGTTCAGGACTGTGTCTTTTCCTGTGACAGAATAACTGAGACCGGTGACCAGGGTGTCCCAGTTTTTACTGACATCATTCAATCCGAATACATTGACGTAAACCTGATCACGTGAAGGGTTTTCATCCGGAACCTGGTTCCAGTGGAAACTATCCCAGTGTGTCGATGGACCGATGATTTCAGAATTGGTATACCCCCGGTTCCAGACGGCGCTCAGCAAAGTTTGCAGTTGAAGATCATCGGTTGCAATTTGTCCCCATTCTTCTTCAATGGTGGAAGGATATCCTTTTTTTGTCAGAAGAATAAAAGGGGCATTGTCCTGTAGCATGGTCATGTTAAAACCAAGAGCGCTGAGTGAGGTATTGAATGAAGCATCAGCTGTGGAGTAGGGGTAGGTGTACCAGGAATAGGCAAGAATGTAATTTCCGTTTGGAACCTGGTTCAGCATGCTTTGCAGATTTTGCATTTGTGCTGGGTCATTGTAACGGAAAATGAAATAGTTCTCCGGACGCTGACGACCTCCGGGAAATTGACAAACATTTATCCCCTGCATCGTGGGGTCTCCGCAGACTCCGGAAGTCACGACCCATGGATTCGCCTGGCCAAAGTTGTATTCACAAGTGCCCCAGGGATCCAGGGTGATGGAATCCAGTACCGCAATCAGAATGGCAGGGGTTGGCTGACAACCGTTGTACTCAATCGGTGCATTGTTCATGAAATACCCGATTTCGTTGTATTGGGTTTGTGAACCATCAGGAGTTCCGTGTGTGAATACACGTAGGGATTTGTTGTTCCTTACAAAATCAAACTTCCTGTTCGTGGTATCATAGAAGATATTCTCGTATGTATTATCCTTAAATTGATAAAAATGACTTTGCGCCCAACCGGTTTTACCGTTAATGTACATGAATGAACTCTGCTGCCACTGGAATTTTGCCGGGTCATCAAAAATTGAATCGTTTGCAACACGCCAGAAATATACCGTACTGTCCTGCAATGTAATTCCGGGCGGAGTCCAGCTTAAAACGCCACCGCTGTCGCTGATGACCGTAAACCGGAACATCGGACTTGGTTGCATGCCGGGCGTGGAATCTACAATATTCAGGTCAACAGTATCAATTTCAAAGCGGTAATTCTTGATATCGGCAAGCGGATCTGCAGTACTTGCTTTCAGTGTAACAGTAGAATACGGATGAATGGCAAACTTCGCCGGATACACAGGAATGATATCATTGGATTTGATGAAGACATTTGTGGATGTAAAATTATTACTGTAATCATTGTACTCGGCAACAGAATCAGGAAGGTCAATTTCGACACGTACACGGTTGACACCGGCAGCACTGAAACCGCCGGTCTTCATGGTGATGTTGATGGTATCCTGGTAATAACACCTGCCGCGCTTCAAGGTGAACACAGAGTCAACACCGTCAGGAAAGCTGCGGATTACATTTACATAAAAGGAATCCTGCACGGCTTTTCCGATGTTCCTGAGTGTCACGTGAACGGTAAACGTATCCAGGTCGGTTGAAATTTCCTCAGGAGAAAAGCTGATGTTGGATTCATTCACCGCATAATCAGGCTTGACGAAATAGTTGAGACGAAGGGAAGGATCGCCTTGTAGTGACATTTCATTGCAGACAATTTTCAGGTTTTCCTGGTTGGGAAGCTGAATGGTTTCCACTGCTTTTTTCATCAACTGCCCGATTGTCGCACCATAGCTGTAATAGGATGCGTTTTCAAAAAAAGCATTCGAATAATTGAAAAGATCCTGTGGAATTCCTTGTCCGACACTGGCAATAAACGCAATAGCTGCTTTTCGCGGCTCCAGAACGAATTTTTCACTTACACTTTTCTGATACGCATGAAAGTCGCCGGCAAAACAGGAATTGGCAATCACCACGGGGTAACGGCCCTGATTGTTGTATGCAGATGGTTCATCAGTACTCTGGTCAAATCCGGATCCGGAAGCATGGCCGAAGAAGGTCATCACTGCCACACCCGAGTCGATCTGTGCCTGCAGCGAATCACTCTGGTTAATAACAATCGGATTGGAGTTGTATTTCAGATAGGTTGTAACGTGGCCTCCGAACAAGCTGTCTTCCATTACATTTTTAAATGCATCAAGATAACTTGCCAGTAAGGCCTGCTGGTTGATATCGTCACCACCGCCAAAGTGAAGAATTTCTTTCATCCAGGGTTGCGGTTGTCCTGCCTGGGCATCTTCATACTCCTGAACCTTGGCAAGGTAATCGGTTACATCAGTACCGGTTCTTGCAGAAATACGCCCGACAGGAACCTTCGGTTCATAGAGGGATCCGTCGATCCCGGAAGTGAGTAACTGGTCAGAAGTAGGAACACCAAAGGAGGGGACCATGCACAGCCCGAACAATCCCGGATTGTTTCTGAAATCGGCACCGGAAATAGATTTTCCCAGCAGTAAAAGGTTTTGCGGCGGCCCGCCGGTCCAGCTGTTCAGGGCATAATGAATGAAATTTTTTATGGATAATGGATGTTTCTGTATACCGTATGCAAATTGATCGTAGAGTTCGTCGATGTCCAGAAGCACCGTACGGTTCCCTGTTGTCTGATCTCGGTAAGCTTTGTAACTCTGTGCCTGGTTCCACAACGAACGGGGAGCAATGATGATGAAAGCGGAGTCGCGTGCGATCGATTGCAGGTTGTTAAAGAATCCAAAGTTATTGGAAACATAGTTGATGCCGCTGACCGCGGTGATGTTCTGAATTGCTGCCTGTGTACTGATGTAACAGACTTTTGGCGAGGAATTTCCGTCATTCGGTACCAGGGCCTGAAAGTTGGACCCGGATTGTGAAACCAGAATTCTTTTGTGATTGGTGATGTCGTACATCACCGGCGAGGCAGCCGGATTGAAATTAGTGATGTTCATCAGGGTTTTACTCTGTGCAGCATCATCCGGGACGAACATTTTAAATGTATTTCTTCCTTCGAGATCGTAAGTGTGAGGATAGCGGACCGACAACCAATAAAAAGCGCTGAACTCAGCGAGACTCACACTCAAGGGCGTTGTCACATTGTAAATAAAGGGAGTAGTGGAAGCAGTAAAAACTGCAGGGGAAATTGAAAACGGATACACCCGCAGGGATTGCGAATAATAGGTGTCCGTGAAATTTGCCCCGGGAAAGGTGATAGAAATATTGTGGGGATTGTTGTTCACGCCGCCTACACAGGTGGTGATCTCGACATTCGGACCACTGGAATACATTTTATCTGTATTCACATTTATTGTCAGGGGGTAATTGGAAGCCTGGTAATTTCCAAATACGTCACACCATCCTTCGCTTTCCGTGTATTCGATGGATGATCCGCTCATGCCGCGGTTGTATCCAACATACCTTCCGGACTGGGATTGTGTTGCAGGATCCTGATAGGATTCCTTGATGAAATACGGAGCAGGGGAGTAAGCAGCGTAATTGTTGTCATTTACCTGAGTCAGGCGTTTTCCATTAGTCGAATTGCTGATTGTTAGAAAATACACCGAAGTGTCGGTGAATAAACTGTAGCTGGGTGTAGGCTGCCAGCTTGGATCTGCGTATAATTTGGAATCCAGGTTGCCGTCATTTTTCTCACCATAAAATTCGATGAAATCCGAAGGGTTAAACTGGCCGTCATTTTCGCCTTCAATGTATATGTATTGCTCAATTCCATTGTGAAAAAGCTGGATTTTTCTTGGATCAGATCCGGTGACCTGAACTCCGGCGAAAAGCAATGTCTGCTGGTTGATACGGTAAATTCCTTCCTGTGAAATTTTTATTTTGTAATACGGCTGACTGTTATTGATCCAGGAGTTTTCATACGGTTGCGCCCACAGGAAGGAAGCAAAACAGGAAAGCAGGAATGACAGTAAAATTCTTTTCATGGTCACAGGTTATCTGTTCGACCCGTTTTCAAAATCTGAAAACGGAGTGCATCGCGTTAATTGTGTTTGTAGATGTCAAGCTTGAGAGAGAAAACATTAGAATACAGTGTTTCCTGGCTGCCGATATTGGTCAATGCATAGTCGATCGTCAGTTTTCCAAGACGCAGACCGAGGCCCATGTTCGGCTGGACTATGGTTGAACTCCTGCCGTCAAAATCTTTGACACTCTGGATGTTTTGGATTCCGCCCCGCAGGAAAATGAAATTCGCATACCCGATCTCCAGCCCGAAATGAGGGTCGATGCTTACCGGGTTGGAGCTGATCAGCACATTTCGCTGGCCGTCAAATGTCATGTCAGCATCCAGCTCGATACGGCCGGAAATTTTCTTGCTGAATTCCATTTTATAACCTGCACCGAGGATGAGTTTTGGCAATGTAATTTCAGTTGTGTTCTTCGGAATTTCATTCCCGGTTTTGCTGTAGGTTTCCTCAAGAAGGTCGGTGTTGTAACTCCATGCATTGAATGTGGAGGTGACATCTTTGGCCATCAAGCCGAATTCCCAACCGTTGCTGTGGTATTGTGCACCCAGATCAAACCCGAATCCCCAGGCTTTTCCGAAATCACCTGCCTTCCGGTGGATGATTTTTGCGTTCCCTCCAAATCGTAAACCGGCAATCTTTGAAATTTTCGCATAGCTGAAAATAAATGCATAATCCGCTATTGAGAAAGATTTTATTTTGGAATAATCAATGACACCGGAAGCATCGATCAGGTCAAGTGTATTGGGGATATCATCGGTTCCAAAACGGATGATGGAAAAACCCAGCGTCCGTGCAGAGTCAATTTTGGTAGCCAGGGTGGCATAATCAAATTTGGAAATTCCGGCGAACAACTCCGCATGCATGGCGGCGATTTGAAGATTTCCCTCGATTCCTGTAAGTCCGGCCGGATTCCATACTGCAGCCGTAGCATCGTCAACTCCCGCCACAACGGCACCGGAAAGACCCATAGGCTCCCCTCCGACACCGATCGATAAGAATTCGTTACTGTACTTGGGCGTTTGTGCAAACAACTGAATCGATAACAGAATGAATGACCCTGAGAATAGTGCTTTTCTGAAGTGCATATGGATTGTCCGGTTAGGCTTCCTTCCGAAACGGGATGGGCCTGTTTTTATTGTTCTTTATGTATTGTGTAAAATTAACATTTTCAAGTGGATAGATGTTCAAGGCTTTACGCCAACAGCTCTATTCCGGATGTGAATATTTATACACGAAACAGGACCAAAAGATACGGGAAAGCTGTTCGAAAAAAACCGCATTCAGACAAGATAGAATCGGATATTACGAACAGGCATTTCATCCGGAATGTTTGAAAAGCCAAATGAAAAACTAATTTTGATCCCGATGAATTTCATCCGTCGTCAGTTACCCAATTTCCTTACTTGCCTCAATCTCCTTTGTGGTTGTACTGCTGTTGTGATGGTTTTTCGAAACCACCTTGAATGGGCTGCTTACCTGGTTTTTGTTGCTGCACTTTTTGATCTTTTGGATGGAATGGTAGCACGTGCTTTAAATGTTACTTCACCAATCGGCAAAGAACTGGACTCTCTGGCGGATGTAATCAGCTTCGGTTTTTTACCGGGAGTAATGATGTTTAAGTTGCTGCAAATGTCTGATTTATCTATTATTACTTCATCTGAAACTTTCAGGCAAATTGTCCAATTTTTTCCATTTGTCATCACGGCTTTTTCAGCACTCCGGCTTGCCAAATTCAATATCGACACAAGGCAGTCAGAGTCATTTATCGGATTTCCTACACCTGCGAATACCTTACTGATCGTATCATTCCCATTAATGCTTAGCCAGAATTACACCGGCTTTTCACCGGTTATCCTGAATCCATTTTTCATTCTTTCAATGTCTCTGATTACTTCCCTGATGCTGATTTCGGAGCTTCCTCTTTTTTCACTGAAATTTAAAAGTTTAAATTTTAAAAAGAACCAGTACCAGTACCTTCTGCTCGCAATCGCAGCTGTATTGCTCCCTGTGTTTTTGTATGTTGCAATTCCGGTGATAATTTTATGTTATGTACTTTTGTCACTCATTCAGAATATGAACAGGAAAAAAACTTCCAAAAACTGAAATCATGAAGTACACTGCTGAAATTGATGTGATGCCACTGAAAGCATTATTGGATCCACAGGGAAAGGCGGTTCGCCACGGCCTGACAAACATGGGTTTAAATCAGATTGACAATGTCAGGATCGGGAAACACATCACGCTGGAAGTTGAGGCCGGAACTCAGGAAGATGCACGGGCGAAAGTAGATGAGGCCTGCAGGAAACTACTCTCTAATCCAATTATGGAGTCCTATCATTTTAACCTGTCGGAGGCAAAATAACTTCGGATTTAGGGACAAAAGTTGAATTTATTTTTTTCGTACAACTTCCGGTAAAAGGTTTAAGAAGATCATCTTCTTAATTCGAAATTCTGGCCGAGATAAACTTTACGGACCTGTTCATCTGCTGCCAGCTCCTCTGCAGTGCCGGCTTTTAATATTCTACCTTCAAATAAGAGGTATGCCCGGTCTGTGATCGACAAGGTCTCATGAACGTTGTGGTCTGTGATCAGGACACCTATGTTCCGGTGTTTTAAAAGGGACACAATGCTTTGTATGTCCTCAACGGCTATCGGGTCAACTCCGGCAAAAGGTTCATCCAGCAGAATGAACTTTGGATCCACAGCCAATGCCCGTGCGATTTCCGTTCGCCTTCTTTCGCCTCCCGACAGCAGATCTCCGCGGTTTTTCCGGATTCTGTTGAGGCCGAATTCCTTGAGCAAAGACTCCAGTTTTTCATT
>DAORHY010000100.1:0-10965 GCA_035438225.1 Bacteroidia bacterium | reverse complement strand
CGTTTTATTGTAGACAAGGGGCAGAGTCTTCTCCGCATCGATAAATTCCTTATGAATCGCCTGGAACACAGTTCCAGGAATAAAATTCAGCAGGCTTGCGATGCAGCATGCATACTGGTAAATGGCAAACCGGTTAAATCCAGTTATAAGGTAAAACCACAGGACGACATCCAGGTAGTATTACCCGAACCGGTTCGGGAAATTGAACTCATCCCTCAGGATATTCCAATTGATATCCTCTATGAAGATGCAGATCTTGTGGTCATCAACAAACCTGCAGGTATGGTCGTGCATCCTGCTTATGGAAATTATACAGGCACACTGATGAACGCTCTTGTTTTTCATTTTCAAAATCTTCCTGAAAATGAAAACAACCGCAGCCGCCCCGGACTTGTTCACCGCATCGATAAAAATACTTCCGGTTTACTTGTGATAGCAAAAAGTGAAATTGCAATGGTTGCGCTTGCAAAAGAATTTTTCGAGCGGACGATTGACAGAAAATACCTGGCGCTGGTGTGGGGTGATTTTAAGGAAAACGAAGGAACCATCACTGGCAATGTCGGACGCAGCCTGAAAGACAGGAAAATAATGGATGTTTTTCCTTCCGGAGAGCATGGGAAACATGCTGTAACACATTACAAAGTTGTGGAACGATTTGGTTATGTCACTCTGATTGAATGCAAACTGGAAACGGGGCGAACACACCAGATCCGGGTGCACATGAAATTCGCAGGCCATCCTCTTTTCAACGATGAAACATACGGTGGCAACAGGATTTTGAAAGGAACAACATTTACCCGTTATAAGCAATTCATCGATAATTGTTTTGAACTTATTCCCAGACAAGCATTGCATGCGCAGACGCTTGGATTTATTCATCCTGCGACGAAAGAAAAAATGTTTTTTGAATGCCCCTTGCCGGCAGATTTTACATCCGTCCTGGAAAAATGGAGGCATTATGTAAAATATGTGAAAGAATGATCTTGCACCGGCAACCGGTTGAGAAATTTCAATTCAAGATCATTCCATTTTCAGCTGCAAAATCGAAATCAGTATAATCACGTACGACACGGTAAAGTGTATCGCGCTCCACCGGAGTCCTTCCACTTTGCCGGATGAGATCTACCAATTGACCCGTGCTCAAAGAAGGGTTTTGTTCTTCCGCTCCGGCCATTGAATAAATACGTGTAGTGTCATCAATAGTACCATCCAGATCGTCTACGCCAAATGCCTGTGACAACTGTGCTGTGCTCCTGCCGATCATTGGCCAGTACGCTTTAATGTGATTGAAATTATCCAGAAAGATGCGGGAAATTGCATAGTTCTTCAGGTCCTCAACAACACTCACTTCAGGAACATCCGCCATATCGTTATCCTTGTTGCGGAACTTCAGAGGAATAAATGTGTTGAATCCACCGGTACGATCCTGTAGTTGCCGCAAGCGGTCCATGTGTTCTGCACGGTGACGATACGTTTCGATGTGACCGTATAAAATTGTTGCATTGCTGTGCATCCCCAAACGGTGGGCGGCTTCATGAATGCTCAGCCATTCTTCTGCAGTACATTTGTCCCCGCAAATTTCAGCCCTTATCTTCTCATCAAATATTTCAGCACCGCCTCCGGGAATGGAATCCAAGCCTGCAGCTTTCATTTTCTGTAAACCTTCCTCCACACTCACTTTTGCTTTACGGAACATGTAATCAAGTTCAACCGCGGTAAATCCCTTGATGTGCAAATCCGGACGATGACTCTTTATTTCTCTCAAAAGTCCGGCGAAAAAATCCAGATTCATTTTCGGATGTACACCTCCTACGATATGAACTTCAGTTACCGGCTGGCCGTCGTATTTCCTGACGATATTCATCATCTCATCAGAAGTCAATTCCCATCCTTCTTCCTTATTCTTCAGCAGTCGGGAATAGGAACAGAAATTACACGAGAAGACACAAATATTTGTTGGCTCAATATGAAAGTTTCTGTTGAAAAAAGTCGAGTTCCCGTTTTTCTCCTCCCGAACATAATTCGCAAGCGAACCAAGAAATCCAAGTTCAGCATTTTCATAGAGATACACTCCTTCGTCAACTGAAATTCTTTCTTTACCGAGAACCTTGCGGGCAATACGGGTTAATTCATCTGATAATCCATGACCATCAAGATACGATTGAATGCTTTTTTCCTGCATAGTTTAAATAAAGGTCAAAAATACGTATAAGATCCTAGTTCCCTCCTACAAGGATCATATTGATTCTTGATTAATATCATCCTGTAAATAATAAGGTTCAGGCATACCCTGGTCATTGCTGAATGGCCGGAGTTGTCTTAACATTTCACTGGAATTTAAGTTTTCATTCCCTGTCGCTCAAACAACTTGAAAATCTTGCGAAATTCTGACAATTATAGTGGCCAATTCTCTTAGTTTTCACTTAATTTGACGGAGGCCTGACAGGCTTTTTCATCGGGGAGTTTAGTATATTTATCATTCAAATCCTGAACCTATGATTCGCATACTTTTAGTCGAGGACGAAGAACACCTGCAGGAAGCCATAAAACTAAATCTTGAACTGGAAGGATATAAAGTTGTTACTGCAGGAACAGGAACAGAAGCTGTGAAAATTTTCAAAGCAGAACGGTTTAATATGGTGGTGCTGGACGTGATGCTTCCGGAAATGGACGGATTTGCCGTATGTGAAGCGATTCGACTTCACAACGGAACTGTTCCCATCTTGTTTCTCTCTGCAAAAAATGCAAGTGAAGACAAAATTATGGGGCTAAAAAGAGGAGCGGATGATTACATGACAAAACCATTTAATCTTGAAGAGTTCCTCCTGCGTGTGAATGTACTCGTCAAACGAAGTCTCAGCCAGGATGAGAAAAAAGAACTTAGCGATATTTTCCGCTTCGGTGGAAATGAGGTCAACTTCCGGACTTATGAAATCCTGGGAAAAGAAAAGGAAAAAATCAGACTCACAAAAAAGGAAATTGCCCTGCTGAAACTTTTGATTGAACGGAAAAATGAAGTCGTTTCCCGCGAACAAATTCTTGAAACGGTTTGGGGATACGATATTTATCCATCCACCCGAACCGTTGATAATTTCATTCTTGCGTTCAGAAAATATTTTGAAAAAGACCCGAAGGAACCCCGGTACTTCTATTCAGTCAGGGGTGTAGGGTACAAGTTTGTAAATGAATAGGACGATTTGAGGTGAAATTGAATGAATTCAAGGTAAAAATAAGCCCATCCTCCCGAAAATTCATCATTTATACCTATTTAATCCACTATCATTGAAGTATTAAATAACCAAAACCATTATAATCGAATGAAAAAACAGCTATTAGCCTTGTTTTCGGCCATTGTTTTGGCCACTTCCTCATTTGCCGGACACACCGGACATCGTAACTGCGGAACGATGGAGAACCTGGAGAGAATGAAAAAAGAAGACCCGGGTCTGGAGGCCAGGATGCAGCAACTTGAACAGCAGACTGCCGCATACATTGCAGCAAATAAACATGGTGGCCAGAATTCGACTGACATGGTTATCACCATTCCGGTTGTTTTCCACATTGTATACAATACAACGGCACAAAATATTTCGGATGCACAATGCGCCGCTCAGCTGGCACAGCTGAATGCAGATTATGCCCGCCTCAATTCGGATGCAGGAAACACTCCGTCTGTGTGGCAGGGAATTTCGGCAAATACAAATATCCAGTTCTGTCTGGCTCAGAGAACTCCTTCCGGAGCTGCAACAACAGGAATCGAGCGCCGTCAGACTACTTCTGCTTCATTCAGTACAAACGACAATATTAAACGATATGCAAACGGCGGGTTGGATGCATGGTCAGCTTCCAGTTATCTGAATATCTGGGTAGGCAACCTTAGCGGCGGTGTTCTGGGTTATGCACAATTTCCCGGAGGCTCTGCCTCGACTGACGGAGTTGTATTGACTTATTATTGTGTCGGAAGCATGGCATCTCCCGGTCCCAGTTCCGGCTCACCGTATAACCTTGGTCGTACAGCGACCCATGAAGTCGGTCACTGGCTCAACCTTTATCACATCTGGGGCGATGACGGCACTGCATGTTCCGGTTCTGACAATGTTTCAGATACTCCAAATCAGGCAGGTGAAAATTACGGAGCTCCTGCATTCCCCCGTACAGACGGCTGTACCAGCACTTCCCCTGGCGTTATGTTCATGAACTACATGGATTATACCGACGACAATGCGATGAACATGTTTACAAACGGACAATCAACGCGTATGGCTGCCCTGTTTGGAACGGGTGGTAGCCGCGTGGGTTTACTGTCTTCTTTGGGTTGCCAGGCAGGAAGTACTACCTGTAATGTACCCACAGGCATGTCTACTTCCGGTATCACATCTTCCGGAGCGACGTTGAACTGGACCGCTGTCAGTGGTGCCACTTCGTATGCTATTCGGTACCGTATTGTTGGCGCAGCTACCTGGACATCCACTACTTCGACTACGAATACAAAATCACTGACAGGACTAGTCACTTCTTCAAATTATGAGTGGCAGGTCTCAACTGTTTGTTCCAGCGGAAGCAGCGCCTATACAGGCTCCACAACCTTCAGCACAACAGCTACTGCAACCTGCGGAACTCCGACAGGAATGGCAACAGCTTCCATCACCAGTTCAGGAGCGACACTCAGCTGGGCAGCAGTTTCCGGAGCCACCAGCTACAATGTCCAGTACCGGCTAGTCGGTGCGGCAAGCTGGACAGCAACAACCAGTACTGCGACTTCAAAAGCCATCGCCGGTCTTGCTGCTTCTTCCGCTTACGAATGGCAGGTACAGGCAGTTTGCTCCGGCGGAACCGGTTCTTTTACTGCATCCACTACTTTCACGACTGCTGCTTCCACCGGTTGTTCGGATGTTTACGAATCCAACAATACTTCCGGGACGGCAAAAACGATAGCGACAAATACCAACATTACAGCAATGATTGGTACTTCAACTGACGCTGATTGGTTCAAATTCACCACCACCTCTCCGAATACCTATATCAAAATTACACTCACAACCCTACCGTTAGACTACGATATCCGTCTTTACAATTCCTCCGTTTCACAACTGGCCATCTCTCAGCAAGGCGGAACTACGAGTGAACAGATTATCCGTAACACCACATCAGCGGCTACGTATTACATCAAAGTATATGGTTACGGCGGCGTTTACAGTGCATCTTCCTGTTACACGCTGCGCGTGAGTGTAGGTTCTACCGCTTACCGTACTGTGGAAGATATCATTTCAGAACCGTTGGCCGAACCGGGAATCAATGACTTCACCCTCTACCCGAATCCTGCAAAAGACGAAGTGAATATTGCTTTCAGTGCGTCTCAGGATGAATTTATCCAGATCCGTGTATTTGACATGGTCGGAAAAACAATTCGTGATGAGAAAATCAATGTTGCATCCGGAATGAACAAATTCAGCATTGACCTCGCGCTCCTGAACAAAGGAATTTATTTTGTTGAACTTACCAACTCCACAGAACGTCTCGTTAAAAAGTTGATCCTGGAAAAATAATTCCAGTTGATAAATAAAAAAGCCGGTAAAGAAATTTACCGGCTTTTTTATTTCAATCGTCCCCATGAACAGAGCAGAATACTGATCTTACCGGGCAAAGTTGATCTTCCATTCAACAGAACACTCAATTCAATTTTGAGGCTTTGGAAGTATGAAATCGACAGGAAGAATATATTGAACATCGACCGCAGAACCGCCTGCGTTCCCGGGCTTCCAGTCAGGCATCAAACGCAGCACCCTCAGCGCTTCATTATCCAGATCTTCATTCACACTGCTCAGAATTTTCAGGTCTTTAATTTTCCCGGTTCTGTCAACCAGGAAACCAAGATACACGCGGCCTTGTATCCTGTTTAACTTGGCCTGTGGCGGATAACTCATATTGGTTTTCAGAAAACTCTGAAGGCTGTCAGGCCCTCCCGGAAATTCAGGCTGTACCTGGACTACACTAACTCCAAAACCGGATTTTACGCGTTCGCTCTCTTTGGGCACCGGATGTTGTGCCTGGATAAAAAATGGACTCAAAAAGAGAATCGGTAATACTATCTTTTTCATTAGCGGGTATATTGAAATTAATCAGAAGAAGACTGCATTTTCTATTCAAACCTAAGGTTTTCACCACGAAAAAGCAAACGAGACACCTTGATTTTCCTGGTTTTCAGGAAAACTGTACCTTGTTATATCTATTAATAAACTGCGGAATTCAATGAAAAAAAGAATCTTGTATTTATCCACGGCCGTCTGCCTTGGGATCATTTTTCTTCTTTTAATGTTAAAGCATTCAATACAACCGGGAACATTTGTCGAAAGAAATGAAAAAGAAACACTTTCTGCCTGGGATGCTCTTCAATTTCTGAGCAGAACCCAGTCTTTTCCTTTCCAGTATATCCCTCCGGATGCTTATCAGAAGGGATATGAATTTTACAAACGAAATTTTCAATCCAATTCATCTGCACAGGCAAGACTCGCTGTTTCCCCATGGCAAAATATAGGGCCAAAGAATGTCGGTGGACGCACAATAGGAATTGCGATCGATCCCCGTGATTCTGCAACAATCTGGCTGGGAGCAGCATCCGGCGGACTGTGGAAATCAACTACAGGTGGTATCGGTCAGAATGCATGGACTTATTTTCCGACGGGTTACCCGGTACGCGGTGTCAGTTGCATTCTGATCAATCCTGTCAACCCGGATATCATGTACATCGGAACAGGCGAATCGTATAGTCATGGTACGACTGTGAATGGACTGATTACCCGACCGACAAGAGGTTCAGTTGGGACAGGCATCCTGAAGAGCACAGATGGTGGACTTACCTGGGCTCCGAGTTTGGACTGGCAATACAACCAGGCAAGAGGAATCTGGGATATGCAATTCAATCCACTCAATCCGGATGTGATCTATGCGGCTACAACGGAAGGAATTTTCAAATCAAACGACGCAGGAAATTCGTGGAACCAAACATTAAATCAGCATATGGTTATGGACCTGTTGGTGGATCCTGTCGATACAACCACGATCTATGCAGGTGTTGGCAATGTAGATACTACGGGCAACGGAATTTACAGGACACTGAACAGCGGAGCATCATGGACAAAACTGACCAATGGATTGCCGGGCCCAACTACCGGAAGAATTACACTTGCAATGAATCCGTTGAACCATCGCTCCATCATTGCATTAATAGCAGATCTCTACAGCACTGCCGGGATTTATCGTTCCTACAACAAAGGCCTGAGTTGGTTCTCCATCAATGGACTGATGGAAATCGTCTCGTACCAGGGATGGTATTCCAAAGGTTTGTGTTTCAAGACTGACGACAGTACACGACTCCTGCTTGGAGGAGTGGATGTTTTCCGTTCTGATCAATCTGGAGATTTTCCTTATCAACTTCCGCAATACTACCAGGTACATCCGGATGTCCACGATATTATTTGCAGTGCAACAGATCCCGGGAAAGCATATATCATTACTGACGGTGGATTGTACCGTACGGACGATTTTGGAGATAATTTTTATGAATGCACAGATGGTTATGTAACCTCTCAGGCTTACATCGGTTCCGTTTCTGCTCAATCCGGAAACCTCATGCTATCCGGACTGCAGGACAACAATACCGTGCGGTACGATGGAAATGCATACTGGACACCTGTCATTGGCGGAGACGGATCCTTCAATGCAATTGACCCGATCAGTGATCAGTATCAATACGGATCCCTTCAATATCTGAACATTCTCAAGTCGACCGATCAGGGGCAAAATTTCAACTACATTTTCCAGAATTCTGCCAGTCCGGTTGGTGGCAATACAACCGCATTCATTGCACCGTTTGTACTTGCTGCTTCCAATTCCAGTGTCATCTATGCAGGTGGGGATTCATTGTATCGAAGTGATGACGCCGGCTTTTCCTTTTACACCCCCTCCAATCGTCAGATTGACAGTGGAAACTTTGCCTTAAGCATCACTACTTCTTTTACGAATGAAGATTCAGTATATATCAGTACTGCTCCTGAGGATACACGTTCCATGCATGTGTTCCTGAGTCCGGATGGTGGACAAACTTTTCTGGACAGATCGGCCGGGCTACCGAACCGTTATCCCCGCGACCTTGCAGCTGACCCACGCGACGGAAGAATTGTGTATGTTGTATTTTCCGGATTCGGCGCGGGGCATGTTTTTAAATCGACATCAGCCGGAATGGCGTGGACGGACATCAGCACTACACTTCCTGACGTTCCTTTTCATTGCATCACCCTTGACGAAAATCATCCGGACACACTGTTTGCAGGAAGTGACCTGGGTGTATTTGTTTCAGCAGATGGTGGACAAACCTGGGATGCATTCAACAACGGGTTACCGGATGGAGTACAGGTTTTTGATCTACAACTTTCAAAAGCAGATAACTCCCTCGTTGCATTTACACATGGAAACGGAACGTACAAAGTTGAATTGAACAGCCTGCCGGTTGGTTCTGCTTCGCTCCAGTCTTTCATCTTTGATTTTTCAATTCCCCAAAACCCCGTATCAGAAAAATTGATCTGCAGAATAAAGTCAGGCAACTCATCAAAGGCAGAATTCTCAATTTACTCCGCAGAAGGAAGATTTGTAAAAAAAATCGCTCCTTCCCTGATTCCATCAGGAATTTCAACTGTTGAAATCAACACCAATGAACTCGCAGAGGGAATTTATTTGGTCACCATGGAAATCGAAGGAAACCGGTACACGCGTAAATTTCTAAAAGTGAACAGGTGATAAAAAGTCTCCTGTTTTCGATTCCCAAAGCCAAAATGAAACCGGCTTATAATTTTGCATCTTCCGCCGAAACCGTGCGCTTCCTGCCCTTATCAATAAGGATCTGGTGCATACGTTCAACAACATACAGTGTTGCCGGACAGTATTCGATATTTTGTGTATGCGTGCCTGCTACATACAATTTGAAGTCGGTATTCTGGGTATGCGGGAAACCACTGCAGTCCTTTGGACGGACTTCGTAAATCGAACACTTGTTATCCTTCTTTAAAAACTGACAGGGAACACTTTTGTTCATGATATCGCCGGTCTCATCAAAGTAAAGATATTTATCAAAATACTGCTGATAACTCATACCAATGTGCCTGGATATCCGTTGAACATCCGCTTTCTTGTATGTCGGTGACATGGTTTTACAGCAATTGGCACACTGCAGACAATCAATTTTCTCAAAGGCTTGCTTGTGAAGTGCTTTTGCTAAGGAGTCCAGTCCGCGTACTTTTCTATGTGTTACTCCGCGAAGAAAAGAGATATACGTCTTCTTCTTTTTCTTCAACGTTGACTTCATGTATTCAATCGGCTTGCGTATTGTGTCTTTCTTTGACTTCATAACATCTGCTTTATTTACAAAGATTGCGGTTCTTCGTCGTATAAAATTGAGGACAACTTAACCCGGGCGCAAAAATATCATTTCCCGGTAACCTACAATCCAATATTTCTTTTTATTCCCACCAGAAAACCAAAATTCCCCTGCTTCCCTTCGGCAAAGGAAGTAAATAGCTCTGCCCGGAAAGCGCCCAGTTTTTCAATCCCAATTGAAAGCTCAGTGTAATTTTTAAGGATATCCGTCTTCAGATAATGCACACCGGCTATTTCATTCAGCTTCAACTTCCTGATCCAGGGTATTTTGTTCAGTAGAAAACCGCCAAAGTTCAATTCAGCATGGACCTGCAGAGAGGCATTACTTGTGCTGAATGTATAATAATCAAGATTTCGGAATTCATTAAGTACAAATCCTGAAAACCAGGTTTTATTTCCATTAAAATGCCTGATATCCATGAAATAAATGCTCTTCTTCGTTAAAAAATCACTTGCAGAAACGATATAATTTAAGCGGCCGAATATTCCCAGGTTCATTTCATCTTCGAGAGACAGAGCCGCAAAATCATAATCCACATCACTTCCTGCCAGTTGAAAACCCTTTCTGTAATTCAATCGTAAAGTAGGAAATGCGGAGCCTATGATAAATTTCCCTTCGGGCCTGTCGATATACTTCTGCTGAAACCGGATCCTGAATGACACTTCTGCAGAGAAAGATTCATTGGTTTCAAAATGGATACTGTCAGATGCAGGAAAGAAAGGAGAATTTGATGTATAGGTCCTGTCTCCAGCCATGCGAAAAGCATACTGAGTTGTATTCACCAACGGTAAGCGGCGAGCATACTCTGCCTGTACGCCCATACCGATTCCATTTGTGATTTCAAATCGGTGCTCAGCCTGGGCAAACTGCTTTTCATAAATTTTTAAATAGTTCTTCCTGGCAAAGAGGGAATACAGGGAATTTACCAAAGGGGTCACTGGTCCTGTAGGATTAAACTGCACCACATCCGTGCCCAGCTTTCCGCTGATGACAGCAAGACGAAATACATTGTAGCGGTAACTCCCCTCAACAAACCCGTTCCAGTGTCTGTTTGAAAAACCATAGCGCACATCCGGACGTAAAGTGAATTCACGCCGGTCTTCATTTCCGAAACCTTTGCGGTAACGAACACCCAGATGCGCCACCCACCCTTCAACAGTATTGAATTGGATATCTTCATAGAGTGGTGAAAGCATCAGGCTTTTATCCGAATAACTCCGCTCCCAGGAATATCCATTCAGCAATTTCCCGAATTTCAAACGATTATTTACTTTATCGATTGAATCCCGGTAAGGTTTCGACTCATAAACTATGCGTGTACTGTCCTTACGGTGATAATCTGTTTCTTCCGTTTTTGTAAGCGGCACAGGCCGGACCCGGGCCCAGTAAGAAGAATCTTTTTTATTGGCTTCCGGCTCAACTTTCATGACCTGACCACTGAAAAAACCGGCTGAAAAAACCGGTGCGAGGTTATAAGAGCTGTACACTCCAAGCACAGTTCCGGTTCCATGAAAACCCAATGCACTGAATTCGAA
>DAORHY010000099.1:0-11036 GCA_035438225.1 Bacteroidia bacterium | reverse complement strand
ATTAATTTTCAAATTATTGTTTTTTGAGATTTGCCGGGAGCAAATTTGGATGTAGGGAAGGGCTGGAATAAAGTGTTAAATACGTCATTAACAAACCTTAACAGGCCGTACAATGACTCCCCGTGTTCCTTTCAGTATTTTCACGACTATATTAATGAACCTCCTTTTGGATACCCAAATTCAGCCTTCCTTCGACAGGTGGACCTCCCTTTTCCTGGTCGCAGCAGTGCAGGGTTTGTTTTTATCATTCATGCTGTACCGGCATCGTAAAGGGAATCGTCGTGCAAACAGGATACTTTCACTGATCATCGGAAACTGCGCTTCAGGTTTTCACAATTTCCGGAGTACCCAATACAGCATGTTTTGAAATTCACAGTGCAAGCACTTCCAGGGAAGGAAGAGGGGTACTCACGGAGTTTTCCTTCCCGCTGATTCAGTTCGATCTGATCCAGGATGTTGTTGTTATGAAAACAACAGGAGTGAAGTCCGCTGTCTTGGTGAAAGGAATTGTATACGGGAGGAATCGGTTTGTGCCGGCAATCAGATCACCTGCATACTGACAACAATGTGATGGAAGAAAATTTTATTTGTACAGACGGGAGTTTTGCAGGAAAAAGCTGGACTATGTTCGATACAAACTCCGGATGATGGTGTTGAACCAGTGTTGACAATGCAGGGGTTTGCCCGGTTTTCATTGGCGGAAAACAGGGTGACATCATAATTTTCGAAAGATCGGAAAGTGTGACAAAAGACGGACACAACAATTACAGATCGATGATATTTTATTCAATTTAAAATGAAAGCTTTGAGTAGGATTGGCAAAGTTACGGTAATTGGGTAAAGGGAAACGCATCGGTATTTGTTTTGTTCAGTGAATTATTGAAAACTCTGTGTAACATAAATTAATTCATCTCAATTATGAAATCAGGCATCGACATGACCTATTCCGGCACTACAGAAAATCCCGTTGAACGTGGATTGAAACAATTGTATTTTATTCTCTGGACGATGGGAGAGAATTTTCCGCCACACAAAAGTTTTACAAATGCCGATTTGCAGCGCCACGAAAATTATATCAGGCAGGCGTATAAAGACGGTCGCTTGTTGATGGCGGCCTTGTTTGAAAACGGGAGCGGTTTTATTACGCTTGTTGAAGCTGAGACAGAATATGAGATCCACAAGTTTGTGCGGAGTAATCCGGAAGTAGCTGAAAAGCGTATTCAGGCAAGAATCAAATCCTGCAAGCCGGTATTCTGGAAAAGTTATTAAGGTCAATTTAAATGCAGTTTTTTCTTCATGCTTCTGAATAGCCAGCTTTTTTGTTTCACCGGGTTTATCAGTGATCAGGAGCGGATCCGGGAGTATAAATTCTACACTTTCAAATTCTCCAAATTGGTTTTTCTTGAGGATGATCAAGCTGTCGTCAATACAGTTTGCCGATATTTGTTGCGAATGTTCAGTCTGAGTGGAGCCAATGCCCGTCATTCCGGTCTTTCCGGTTGATATGGTCCGGAACAGCTTGTCAAAATAATTCGCTGTATCTTTGAGAGGCACTTCTTGCTGCCGTATGACCCTGCCATCCATTGTGCCTGTGTTTTACAGTACTTCGGATTGCCCAATACTTAGAACAATCGGGTCCGGGCATAAAAAGCAGAACTTTACTGAATGTATTTTTCATTCAATTGATTGTACTTGCCAATGGAGAATAAATTAAATAAGAATATGAATCGGCTGCTGTCAGTCTCAGGATACTGGATTTGTGTTATACCCCTGTTTGCTGTCATTTTATTTCCAATGCACAGTCATAGCCAGGGAGTCCGCTGGTCACAGCCAATGACTGATAATTCGAAATATCCGTACTTGAAAATTATCGGATCAGACGGAGATGGATTTTTCGTACTGCGAAGCAATCTATCACTCAACTCGACAAGGGACAGATCCGGGTTTAAAAGCAGGAAATACTTTATCCAGTATTTTGGCACAGAGCTAAGCCTGCGCTGGGAACAGGAGCTAACGGCGCCAATGGAGGGAGGGAAAATATCGGATGTTCAGATTGTCGGCGACAAGGCCATGATCCTGTTCTATACACATGATAAAGGGAATAAAATGTTTAGTTTCTTTGCTCAACAACTGGATGGCAATGGGAAATTCTCTGATCAGCCATCTCTACTTGATGAATTTGTTGCGGATGAAATTGACGAAGAGAATAGGCCCTCCATCCAGATATGCCATGATCAGACGAAATTCGTCTTGACTTACCGCAAATTTTCCAAAGGCCAGGATGTACAATCCTTTATTATTGTCGTTAGCGGCCAGGATCTCCGGGTACTTTACCGTAAGGAAATTCTTGTACCGCTTACCATTCGGCATTTCGTTCCGGTTGCATCCGTCTTATCGGATTCCGGAAATTATTTTATCCTGGGAATTAAATATACTACGGATAAGAAAGTAAAAGCCCCGGGTGAAAGCTACTACCAGTTGGTGGGTTATAACAGGCAGGAAGACAAGACGATTGACAGGGAAGTGAGGATACAGGATAAATTCCTTACTGATGTCGCTATTTCAAGTGATAACGTTAATCACAAAATTGTTGTAGCCGGTTTTTATTCCGACAAGACTACGTATTCTACTGCAGGTGTATTTTCATGCTCAATGGACGAGGACAGCCTGAGAATTGAAAAGGTATTTAATACTCCTTTTTCTTCAACCTTTCTTCAGAAATTTGCAGGCGACAGAAAGGAAAACAAAAACAAGGAGCTTGTAAATTACTCAATCGACAGGCTCGTCCTGAGAAGAGATGGTGGGGTTGCCGTGGTAGCAGAATCGTACTATGAAACCAGTCGTACGTATTGGGATTATTATACGCAAACGGTGACGAGCCACTATTATTATCATTTTGGGAACATCATGATCCTGTCTGTGAACCCCGATGGGAATATTTTGTGGAGCAATGTTTTCAGTAAAGACCAGAATTCAACCGATGATGCCGGTTATTATTCGTCTTATGCTTCTGCAATTTCAGGCGGAAAAATTATCGCACTTTATAATAAATATGCAGACGATGAATCGTCTGTGCTTTTTTCGTCAGTGGATGGGAGCGGGAGCCAGAAGACAGAGGTGTTGTTTAATGAAATCGAGAAAGTGAGTATTGTTGCCCGTTCTGCGCGACAGATCGACGAAGAGACATTGATTGTTCCGGCCTTTCGCGAAAATAAATTTTACATGGTGAGTATTACGATGTGAACCTCCATTTGGCCGGGGAGCAAAAAAAAGCGTTCCATTGAGAACGCTTTTCTTTTAAGACTGTTTTTTCAGATATAGTTTCTGACCGGGTTGAAGTTGCTGTCCTTCACTCAGGTTGTTGTACTTGCAGAGGTATTTGGCTTTGATTCCCATCAGTTGCGAGATGTAGTAGATCGTATCGCCGTCCTTCACTACATAATTCGATTTCGCTCCCTCTTTTTTCTTTGGTTTCAGAAATACAATTTGTCCTTCCTGGAGTGGCACATCGCCTTCAATTTCGTTGTATTTCGGTAGTTGCCAGTACCCCAGTTCGAATTCATTTGCAAGGCTTTTGAAGGTATCTCCGCGACGGGCTACGACATAATCAATTCCATTTACCTGCTTGATCCGCCTTGAACTGTAAGGGTCGATAGCATCAACGCTGGGCACAAAAATTTTCTTTGGTTCGGGATTGATAATTTCTTCCGGAAGGGTGAGGGTAGAATTAGTACTTGCATATTCCGGCGGCGACTGACCCCGGTCAAGAAGGTAGAGCTGATTGTCCTCGATTATTTTAATCAGCCGGTCAGCATAGGTCGGGTCGGTAGCATAACCGGCTTTTTTAAGTCCTCTGGCCCATCCCTTATAATCTGTTATTTCGAGATCAAACAAAGAAGCGTAGCGTGGGCGGGTTTTCAGGAAGTTAGAATGATCATCATACGATTCAAGTACAGAATTGTACTTCCGGAAACATTCATCACGCTTATCATCATCCTGGATATAAGATGGCCCTGTCCATTCCGCACATTTAATTCCGAAATGGTTATTGGCTTCCAATGCCAGCGGGCTGTTACCGTCGTTTGATTCGAGTAATGCCTGTGCCATGGTAATGCAAGCCGGAACTCCGGTTTTATTCATGTCACGGATCGCATCGTCTTTATACATTGCAATGTATTCACTCCGGGATGTACGTCGGTTGTCTCCAGCCATCGCTATGGTGGTGTATAGAAAGCAAAGAAGCAGCAGAAGAATTCTGTTCATTTGTGTTACAACGGTTTTTGAACTGAGCATATTGAATTCCAGTGTTAATCTGTAAGAATATTCATCTTTTTATACCCTGAATCCCTTGAAATGGATACATCATTAAATAAAATCAGGAAAAAAATGCCCGGCGCCTGATTTATTTTACAGGAAGTGAAACATTTACATTTCGTTTCCAGAAAGAAAAATTATACGATCTTTCATTCAAAGAAAAGGTTGTTTTTCGGGAGTTTTTGTAAAATCGAAAATTCCACCCGTATGAATGGCGGTGACAACTGATCCTTTCGGGAAATAACCATTCGTGATCAGGCGGACGAGTCCGAAAAATAATTTTCCGGTGTAGACGGGTTCAACAGGAACGGAAGTTTCCCGGTGGAATTCTTTGCAGAAATCAATCAGTTCCTTATCCTTTTTTGCATAGCCTCCAAAATTGAATTCATGACGGATTTCAAATTGCGAACGTCTGGCTCCCAGTTTAAGTATTGATTCCTCAAGAAATGTTTCACCCTTCAGAACTGATATCCCGATAGCCTTTTGATTTCCTTTCATTGCTTTTGCTATCCCTGCAAGAGTAGCACCTGTTCCACAGGCACATGCAATGAAATCGGAATGTAACGGGATGGCTGCCGGGATTTCCTCGCAGCCTTTAACGGCAGCTTCATTTGAGCCTCCTTCCGGAAGAAAAAAAATCGGACGCTCGCCGAGCAATCCGGGATACATTTTACGCAAGGAAGATTCGAGAAGTGTTGTGAACTCCGGCAGGTTTTTCAGGCGGTAGTGTTCACGTGTAATGAAATGAAGCTGCATTCCGCATTCTTTCATGAATTGCAGAGCCTCATTGGAGACTCCTTCATCGCCCCTGACAATACCAATGGTTTTGAACCCAAATATTTTTCCTGCCGCGGCTGTTGCTACCAGATGATTAGACCATACACCCCCATAGGTCACAAGGACGGCAGGCGTTGCTGACAACACAGCAGGCAGATTGTACTTTAATTTTCTCCATTTATTTCCGCTCAGGAAAGGATGGATGAGGTCATCGCGTAAAACAAAAAGCTTTATGCCGCTGTTAAGGACGGGTGGATAATGGATTTCCTGGAAGCTGTTGAGTAATCCGGACTGCTGCACAGGGTAAAACTACAATTTGTGCATCCATTTTGAATCGGTAAATTTGCATCTGGATTGATAATAAAGGCTTGAAAATCAGTTATTTTTTAAAATAAAGCCTGTTTTTTAACCCTAGATGCTGCGTTTTGTATGGCCCATCACGAGAAATTTGAAAAAGAGGATTATTATTTATCTCCGGAAGGCTATATTATCTTTACTGAACAGTATCATCTGAAACGCGGATATTGTTGTCAAAGCGGTTGCCGGCACTGTCCATGGAAGTACAAGGAACAGCTAAAGAAGAAATCAAAACGAGACTAATACAACATGCAATCAACAAGCATCAGCGATAAGCTGGATTTGTCAAAAACAAAGACGCCCACGGGTACTAACATTTCCTGCAAAGGATGGATACAGGAAGCAGCCCTGCGAATGTTGCACAATAACCTTGATCCGGATGTAGCAGAGCGTCCTGAGGATCTCATTGTATATGGCGGTCGAGGAAAAGCAGCACGGAATGTGGAGTCATTTCACCTGATCGTAAAAGCGCTGCGTGACCTGAATGAGGATGAGACATTGCTTGTTCAGAGCGGTAAGCCTGTTGGTATTCTTCCCACCCATAAAGATGCTCCGCGGGTGATCATCAGCAACTCTCAGCTTGTTCCGCATTGGGCAACGTGGGAAGTATTTGATGAATTGGAAAAGAAGGGGCTGATCATGTATGGACAGATGACTGCCGGTTCCTGGATATATATCGGGTCACAGGGAATTGTGCAGGGAACATACGAAACGTTCAACGCCCTTGCCGATAAACATTTTGAAGGCAGTCTGAAGGGACGCTTGTGTGTTACTGCCGGTCTTGGCGGTATGGGTGGTGCACAGCCACTGGCGATCACGATGGCTGATGGCGTGTGCCTGGCTGCAGAAGTAGAAGAGTGGCGGGCAAGAAAACGGGTAGAGACACGTTATCTCGATTTCATTGAGCACGACATAGACAAAGCAATTGATCTCGCACTTTCATTCAGGAAAAGCGGTGAGAATAAATCGATCGGCGTTATTTGTACCGCAGTGAAATTACTGCGCCGACTGAAAGAACGTGGAATTGTTCCGGATGCATTGACGGATCAGACATCAGCGCATGATCCGCTGGTTGGTTATTTACCGGAAGGAGTAACGATAGAGGAAGCGAATGTACTGCGTGAGAAAAATCCGGAACGTTATCTCGACATGGCCTATGATTCCATGGCTGAGCATGTACAACTCATGCTGGAATTTCAGAAAATGGGTTCCGTCACTTTTGATTACGGCAACAATTTGCGGGGGCGCGCGCTTGAGCGTGGTGTTAAAAATGCTTTTGATTTTCCCGGATTCGTTCCTGCATACATCCGGCCATTGTTTTGTGAGGGGAAAGGACCCTTCCGGTGGGCTGCACTGAGTGGAGATCCGCAGGATATTTACGAAACGGACAAGGTCATCCTGGAATTATTTCCGGACAACAAATCACTGCACCGCTGGATTAAAATGGCGCAGGAAAGAATTGCCTTCCAGGGATTGCCTGCACGGATTTGCTGGCTTGGCATGGGTGACAGGGAAAAGGCCGGACTTGCATTCAATGAACTTGTAAAAAGCGGAAAAGTAAAAGCTCCAATCGTAATCGGACGTGATCATCTGGATACTGGTTCTGTTGCTTCACCAAACCGTGAAACTGAAGCGATGAAAGACGGGAGCGATGCTATTGCTGATTGGCCTGTATTGAATGCATTGATCAACACTGCCGGTGGAGCCAGTTGGGTGTCGTTGCATCACGGGGGAGGTGTTGGGATGGGTTACAGCATTCATTCCGGAATGGTAATCGTTGCTGATGGAACAGCAGATGCGGGAATCAGGCTGAAAAGGGTATTGAACAATGATCCCGCCATGGGTGTGATCCGCCATGCAGATGCAGGATATGATATTGCACTGGATACCGCCCGCAAATATAAACTCGATCTAAAATCCAGGCTGAAATAAATTTTGGTCCGGTTGTTGAACAGGCTGATAAAAGCATTTCATGAGAAAATTCAGATTCCTGACTACTGCGATGTTGGTCGGTGTTTTTTTTGTCCTGTATTCCTGTGAGAAAAATTCCACGGAAGACGGGCCAACCACAGTGGACAGGGAGAAATACCTTGGCGACTGGCAGGGATCATCGGATGGTAATGTAAACGGACCCTTGAATTTTAACATGACCATTACTGCGAGTAACAGTGCACCCGATCAGATTCTGATGGACAATTTTGACGGAATTGGAGAAGGGTTGAAAATTGTTGCATCTGTCGATGGCAATTCAATTACAATTCCCGGAGCTCCTTTAAATATTGTCGGATCCGATACGATTACCGGTTCAGGAACCTACAACAGTAACCACACCTTGTCGTTTACATTCACGGTAAAAGATGGTCAAACAACGGATTATCGCACTGCTAGTGCGCATCAGTAAGTGGTTTATTTTGTTAAGCAAAACGCACAAAAAAAAAGGGAGTCTTACGATTCCCTTTTTTTCTGTTTTTTAGTTTGATACCATCAGGGCAGTTCGGCCAATACCGTCTCGCCTCCGGTGACTTTCTGATCCATTGCGACTTTTATCTTTGCATTCAGAGGAAGAAAAACATCTACCCTTGATCCGAATTTAATGAAACCCATTTCTTCGCCCTGTTTCACCATCCATCCCTGTTTAGGGTAACAGACAATCCTCCGTGCAAGGGCGCCTGCAATCTGACGCACGAGCACCTGCACCTTTGAGCTGGTTTCGATGACAACAGTCGTCCGTTCGTTTTCTGTTGATGATTTAGGATGCCAGGCTACCAGGTATAAACCCGGATGGTATTTACAGAATGTAATATTTCCGCTGACCGGATAACGGTTCACATGTACATTGAAGGGTGACATGAAAATGGAAACCTGAATCCGTTTATCCTTCAATACTTCTCCTTCAGTTGTTTCCTCGATCACAACGACCTTTCCATCTGCCGGACAGATGACATGTTTTTCATTTTGGATGATAGTTCTGGAAGGATGACGGAAGAACTGGAGAATGATCAGGAAGAGAATAATGGATCCGATAAGTATACCCATCCGCAGGATGGGGTACATGGTCAGGAACTGATCCCCGATAATGTGCAAACCGGCGAGTACCAGGAGTGTGATTGTAATTGTCGCAAAACCTTCTTTGTGAATTGTCATGGAGTTGAAATTGGTGATTCCGTTTAACGGCCAGGTTCAGGAGCGAAGATACTATTTGTCTTTATTCTCAATTTTATTTTTTCGAAGGGCTTGGCAGCGTAGATTGTTTAAAAAAAAAGGAGGTTCATGATTGAATCTCCTTTTTATGCTCCGGATTAATAATGCCCCCGCGATTTTAGAGCGACGGCAACTTTTTCAAGTGCAAAAATATAGGCTGCAATCCGCATGCTTACTTTGTGCTTTTGTGAAACGGACCAGACATTCTCAAATGCCTTGGTCATGGAACGGTCAGCACGTTTCAGGATTTCTTCTTCTCCATAGTAATATCCGAAACGATTTTGTGTCCATTCAAAATAAGAAACAGTCACACCGCCGCCATTCGCAAGGATATCCGGGATTACAACAATTCCTTTTTCTGCGAGGATAGCGTCAGCACCGGCAGTAGTCGGTCCGTTTGCTCCTTCCACAATCAGCTTCGCCTTGATGTCATTGGCATTTGCCCGGCGAATCTGGTTTTCAAGGGCGCAGGGTGCAAGGATGTCTACATCGAGTGTCAGTAATTCCTCATTGGTAATCAGTTTTCCGTTCGGAAATCCTTTCAATACACCGCCGTTGTGGTTGCGGTAATTGATAGCGTCAATGATGTTGATGCCTTTTTCATTGTACCAGGCACCGGTATGGTCGCTGAGAGCAACAATACGGATTCCGGCTTCTGCCATGTATTTAGCTGTAATCGAACCTACGTTTCCGAATCCCTGCACTGCAGCAGTGGATTTTTCGGGATCCATGTTGATTTTCTTCATCGCTTCAAGAGCTGCAGTATTTACACCGCGTCCTGTAGCTTCTACACGTCCTTCAGACCCTCCGAGGTGGAGAGGTTTTCCGGTTACAACACCGGGAGTGAATGCTCCCTTGATTTTTGAATATTCATCTACAATCCAGGCCATCTCCCGCGGTCCGGTAGCAACGTCCGGTGCAGGTATATCTTTGTCGACACCGAACACATCGCTCATGGCTGCTGTATACGCGCGCGTGAGTCTTTCCAATTCCCCTTCTGATAATTTAGAAGGGTCAACCGTGATACCACCTTTGGCACCGCCATATGGAATGTCAGCGATTGCGCATTTCCATGTCATCCAGGCTGCGAGTGCTTTCACTTCATCCACGTTCACTTCCAGTGAATACCGGATGCCTCCTTTTGAAGGGCCACGGCTGGTGTTGTGAACGATTCTGTATCCTTCAAATACTTTTACTTTCCCATTGTCCATCGTCACCGGTAAACTAACCAGGTACTGACGATGCGGGCTTTTGAGGATGTTATATGTGTCCTCATCCAGTCCGATAATTTTAGCAGCAACGTCAAATCTTTGAATCATTGATTCGTAGGGATTGTTCGTGTCATTTGGCGTAGAGCCGGTGCTTTGTTTTTCTTTAGATTCCGCAGTAATCATGGTATATTTATAAGGCCGGCAAAGGTAGGGATTTTGAATGATTTGAGCTTCTGAAGCGGGTTTTCAATTGAAAAGGGCTTTCGGTTATTATGCATTGTATTGAATGTCAGTTAGATGGATATGAGGGAAGGATAGTATAACCTGGCCTGAATCCTGAGGTCAGGATAGTTTGAATTCAGGTTTAAATTGCAGAGGGATTCCCTGAAGGCCCATGTGACCTTCACTATCAGCATCTGATTTGCAAAGGCTTCAGGCGAACATCAGCAAATAAAAGAAGACAAACGGAGCCGAAATAAAGAGTCCGTCAAAACGGTCCAGCACTCCGCCATGTCCCGGAAGCAGCGCAGACGAATCTTTGATGTGTACGCTTCGTTTAAAAAGTGATTCTACAAGGTCGCCAAGGGTTCCTGTCAGGACAATGATTCCGGCGATAATGAACCAGTTGACCGGGTCCAGGTTGGTGAAATATTTTGAAACGATGATGGAAACGACAGCAGCGAGGAGTATTCCGCCGACAACACCTTCCCAGGTTTTTTTCGGAGAAATCCGTTCGAACAATTTCGTTTTACCAAGCCATCTGCCGCACAGGTAAGCACCGGTATCATTTGCCCACAGTAAAAGAAAAAAACCGATGATATTTGTTCCATGGTATGTTTCTTTGTCGTTGCCCTGAAAAGAAATCAGGTAAAACATAAACACGGGAGCAGCAATGTAAATTATACCCAGCAAAGTATATGCAATGTTCGTAAATGGTTTTTCGGCCTTTGTGTAGAGTTCGCGGATAAAAATAAAATAGGGAAGGATGATCAGCAAGGGAAGAAAATTGAGCTGGATCATGAAAGCACTGTTCAATAAAGGAGAAAGAAATGGTGTCACACCGAGCAGGAAACCAAAGCCTTTTTGTGGCTGGATACCTTCGCCCACGCTCAGCGTATAGAATTCCCTCAATCCGAGAATCACCATAAGTAAAAGTAAAAGCAGGAAACTCCATTC
>DAORHY010000098.1:0-11102 GCA_035438225.1 Bacteroidia bacterium | reverse complement strand
TGATTGCTTTTTTCCTGTATAAATCCGTTTCTGATTTTCCTGAAAGGATCAGCAATGCATTGGGAGCATTTTTTAAGGCTACAAAAAATAAGTTCTACATCGATGAAATCTATGTTTTTGTGACGAAGAAGATTGTCTTCAATCTGATCGGGCGGCCGGCAGCATGGATTGACAGAAACATGGTTGATGGGTTTATGAATATGCTTGGGGCTGCGGCGCAGGTCTTCTCATTTTCGATCAGCGGAGTGCAATCGGGAAAGGTTCAGAATTATGCAGCTTATTTTCTTACCGGCGTGATTGGTCTTGCATTACTTTTTATTTACATCTGGATTCATTAAGCAAAAACTATGATTCTCACGATACTCCTGTTCTTCCCCTTACTTACTGCCCTCATCCTCGTGGTGAGCAATGCCGGAATGTCGCGTAGGATTGCTCTTGCAGGATCCGGAATTCAGTTGCTGCTTTCGCTGGTATTGCTGCAAAATTACCTGGCAGAGCGTTCCTCGGGTAATGCAGCCGCTTTTTTATTCGAATCAAGTTCAGCATGGTTTTCTTCCCTCAATATTAATTTCCACATCGGTGTTGACGGGATTTCAGTAGCAATGATTTTACTGACAGCATTCGTTGTGTTTGCCGGAGTTTTGGTTTCCTGGAAAATGGAAAAAATGAAAAAAGAGTTTTTCCTTCTGCTGATCATCCTGAGTGCCGGTGCTTACGGTTTCTTTATTTCGCTTGATTTATTTCTGCTCTTTTTCTTCCTGGAAGTAGCAGTCATACCAAAGTACCTCCTGATTGGTATCTGGGGCAGCGGAAGGAAGGAGTACAGTGCCAATAAACTTGCCCTGATGCTGATGGGCGGTTCTGCTCTTGTTCTGGTGGGTATGCTGGGAATGTATTTCAACTCCGGAAATAGTTTCGATATTCTACACCTGAGTACATTTCATATTCCGTTTTATATCCAAAAGATATTTTTCCCCTTTCTCTTTATCGGATTTGGCGTTTTCACCGCACTCTTTCCCTTCCATACCTGGGTGCCTGACGGACACTCTTCGGCACCGACTGCAGCTTCCATGTTTCTTGCAGGAATTTCCATGAAGCTTGGCGGTTACGGTTGCCTGCGTGTGGCCACCTATCTGATGCCCGAAGCAGCACACTATTATTCAGGTTACATTGTTCTTGTTGCTGCCATTGCCATCATTTATGGAGCGTTTGCGACCATGATGCAGACAGACCTGAAATACATCAATGCTTACTCCTCGGTGAGCCATTGCGGGTTTGTTTTGCTTGGAATCGGTATGCTGACGAAAACAGCCATCACCGGAGCAGTGCTTCAAATGGTATCACACGGATTGATGACGGCCCTTTTCTTTGCTGCCATCGGGATGCTGTATGAGCGAACGCATACACGGGCTGTTGCAGAACTGGGTGGATTGATGAAAATGATGCCATTTATCAGTACTGTATTTTTTATAGCAGGTCTCTGTTCTCTGGGTTTGCCGGGCTTCAGCGGATTTGTTGCGGAGATGACCGTGTTTATAGGCTCCTGGCAGAGAAGCGGGATGTTTTACCATGTCGCTACCATACTTGCCTGTATGTCGATTGTCGTTACGGCTGTCTACATCCTGAGAGCAACCGGTCAGTCCCTGATGGGTCCTGTGAAGAATAAACATTTCGAAAGCTTGACGGATGCCAGCTGGAATGAACGACTTGCTGCTGTAGTATTAATTGTTGGAATTGTAGCAATTGGCGTCATGCCTTTCTGGCTGAATGACCTAATATCACCGGGAACGGAAGCAATCTATAACCAATTGACAAGAATGGCACTCTTAAAATGAATGGAATGACTGATTTCTTCCTGTTGATGAAACATGAGCTGAGCCTGGTGCTCCTCCTGGTTTTCCTTCTGATATTAAAAATCAGGAGCAAACCCGTAGTGAATGCATCGCTGATCAATATCATGAATGTACTTTTGTTGCTCAACTTTGTATGGGGCTGGGTCATGAACCAGGAGGGTGCGCTGTTCGGAGGTATGTTCCGGAACTCATCTTTGCTTGCACTCGAAAAAAATGTGCTCAGCTTCGGGACATTTATTATCTGCTTACAATCTTCTTCCTGGCTCAGGAAACACAAACACCTTCCTGAGTTTTACATGCTGTTGATTTCAACACTGATCGGGATGTTTTTTATGCTTTCAAGCGGCAACCTGCTGATGTTTTATCTCGGACTTGAATTGTCCACAATTCCGTTGGCGGCCTTGTGTAATTTTGATTTGGAGAAACCCAATTCGAGTGAAGCAGCCATGAAAATGATCATGTCTTCTGCATTTTCATCGGCTTTGTTGTTGTTTGGTATTTCCCTGTTTTATGGTATGACAGGAACATTCTCCCTGGATGGTGCTGTATATAATTTTGATGGAAGCCCATTGCAGGTGCTTTCATTTCTCTTGTTATTTTCCGGATTTGCCTTCAAATTATCGGTGGTTCCGTTTCATCTGTGGACAGCCGATGTGTATGAAGGTTCTCCAGTAAGTGTTACTTCCTATTTGTCTGTTATTTCGAAAGGGGCAATGGTATTTGTTTTTGTCTCGGTGATGTATACAGCATTCAGGGGAATAGCTTCCATCTGGTACGATGCCCTGGTCGTTTTGTCGATTGTCACGATGATCGTCGGTAATCTGTTTGCCCTGAGGCAAAACAACATGAAACGCTTTCTGGCTTTCAGTTCTATTGCTCAGGTGGGTTATATCCTGATCGGTATTTCAGGCAGCTCAGAAGCGGGAATGGCTTCTTCTGTTTATTTTATCCTGATTTACATCTTCTCGAACCTCGGCGCTTTCGGAGTGATTTCGTTGATTTCATCTGAGACAGGCAGGGAATCGGTAGATGATTATAAAGGACTTTATAAAACCAATCCGGCGCTCAGCTGGGTATTGGCCTTGTCTTTGTTTTCCCTCGCTGGAATTCCGCCCACAGCCGGTTTCTTCGGTAAGCTTTTTCTTCTGACAGCAGGAGCTGCAAAGGGAAACTATTGGCTCATCACCATTGCAGCACTCAACATGATTGTTTCATTGTATTATTATCTCCGGGTTATCAGGGCTGTATTCATGGATGAAAATGAAAATGCAGTTTCATCAATTCAAACGGATTGGAGCTATAAGGCTGCTATGTTTCTGTGTGTTGCCGGCATACTGATTACCGGATTCGCAACCGGTTTTTACGAGTTCATTCTTTCGCTCAGTCATGGAATATAATTTATGATTGCAGAAATGATTTGTTCCCGTATTCTGCATGACTGCGGATATCGATCACTAAAAAATCTTTGAAATGGCCATCAATCAAAACCATACTTTTGAAGATCTTGACGGAATTAAATGTTCAATCGTTGAGAAGAATGCATCACGCGCACGTGTTGAATTTCTCCAGCCTTTGCTTGAGTACAATGGGTACAAAGTCGTTGTGGTGAAAAGTCCTCCTCCGAAAGGTGCGGCTGTTCCGGATCCGGAACAGCCGGGGAACCCTGAGAATGAGACGTATACCATCGGAGTGACCGATGTGCGTTTTAATGCTACCAATGCCGTTTTTGGCAGGCTACTAAGAACGGATTCCGGAAAAGTAGTTACGCTTGCTTACTGGCAACAACAGGATGTTGTACCGGATCCCTCGGTACCCTATTATGCTCAACCTTCCTGAACGGAATTTTTTGTTGAACTAAAAATATTCAAAATGAAAAAGAGATCACTCAGCGAGGAGACTGTCCAGGTCCTCGATACTAAAAGGTTTTCTTAATATTTTGAATACGTTTTTATTTTTGCCTGCTGTTCGTTTAATATCATCTGAAAGTTCAGCAGTGATCAGGATAAATTTTGACCGATTATTTTCGGGAAGGATATCCGTTACCATCTTGATGAATTCAAATCCATCCATTTCTGGCATTCTGATATCGATAAAAAAAAGTTCCGGCCATGATCTGCCTTCTTTATTTTTAGTGATGAGGTCCTGGATCGCAGTGTTTCCGGATTGAAAGGTCTGGATGTCCCGGGCAAAATTAGCTGCTTCGAAAATTTTTTTGCTGATGAATAGATCGACATCGGTATCATCGAGCAACAGGATATGATTGTAGGGGGGCTGTACGTTCATTTCAACTGAGGGTTTATGAAACGGCTGAATTGGGATATTGAAAACTGAGCAAATGAGGGATCTGCTCGAAGTCGGCCGATTTGTCCAGAAAAAAATCAGCCCCTCTTTGCAGGCAAAAATGTTTCAGGTATTCATCCGAATGATTTGTGAACAGAATTACCCTGACTCCACTGGAATTCTTTTTCAGTTCATCCAGGACCTGAAGTCCATTTATTCCGGGCATAGTAATATCCAGAATAATAACATCGGGTTTCATGAATTCAGCCAGTACAAGAGTTTCCCTTCCATCAACAGCATGTCCGATTGCGGTAACAAATTCCAACGATGAAATCATCTCGCGTAACCTTTGAACGATGAGCGGAGAATCGTCAGCGATGAGTACTTTCATGGAGGACTTATACATACTTAATTGTACCGGGAAAAAAGATAAATAGTTACCCTCTTGTCTTAGGGTAAAATGGTAACAATGTGTCGGTCAATTCTGAATTAAAGTGTCGCAATCAGTACTACAAAATATCAAAAATACCCCCGGAGGGGTAGAGGCGGGAAAATGGATCAGGAAGTGATGATGTTATTTGAGATTGAATAGTGCGTCAATTCCGCATTGGTCCGCATGTTCATTTTCTCCAGTATCCTGGCCCTGTAAGTACTTATGGTATTGACACTTAGTGAGAATATGTCAGCAATTTCCGAGACTGTTTTACCGGAGGAAATCATTTTCAGAACATCAAATTCACGGTCGGAAAGAGATTGATGAGGCATATCATAGTCTTGCACATGGCTTCCGATTGCTTCCGCAAGCTTTTCTGCAAGTGAGGGAGTAATGTACTTCCTGCCGCTTAAAACCTGACTGACCGCCAGCACAAGTTCTTCGGGTGCTGCTTCTTTTGTAATGTAACCCTGGGCACCTGCTTTTAAGACACGAATGGCATATTGATCTTCAGGATGAATACTGAGGATGATAACGGGCGTTGAAGGGAACTCGGATTTCAGCTGCTTCAATGTGTCCATCCCGCTTCTTCCCGGCATTGATAGATCACTGATGATGATATCTGCATTGCAAACTCTTGCTTTGCGTAATAATTCAAGGCCATCTGCAGCTTCTTCAAAAATCGCTTCTGAAAATTCCTCCTGTAAAATAAGTTTCAATCCTTTTCTCACAATACTGTGATCGTCAGCAAGCAGAATTTTTATCATTCTATTTTAATGAGTTATATTCATGTTACCAAACCGGAAATTGGACCGGATGCACAAACCACTTCAATGATCTACTCTTCAGGATGTGAAATGTGTTGCATCTCACAAACCTTGCAGAGCGCAACAGTGCAATGTGCTGTTTTATATCTGGAAATAAACAGGTATTCTGTCTGATCAGAACCACGGATGAATGAACCGGTAAGGAATTGAAGTGTTCAATTTTAATGCAGCAGTATACCGGGCAATATTCATCTGCGAACAATTAAAGATACTAAGAAAAAAGCTATTGTGGTAACCGGATCATCTTTTTTTATGAAAAATCAACCAACAACCTTCACTGAACTTTTCTTTTATATGAATTAATGATTTTTCAATGTATTTGGACAAATTTAGCGCCGGGTGATACGATATCCTGTTTACAAACCAGGCAAATAATTTGATACCGGTCTTTTTTCAAATGAAACCTGTTTCCCAGACTACTGGTGGCAGTCAATTTAAATCTTTTCATTAGAAATCAAGATGCTTAACATTTATACCCGAGATTGAATATTCTGAATTAATGAAAACAGCGCCCAGGATTTTTTTCAATAGGTGTATCTTCTTTTGCTGTATTCATATAAACCTTCTGGAAAGCCGGAAAAAACGATTATTTAGTAAATATCAGTTTGTAAACGCAATTTTTTTTATAATTTTCAGGGCTTTTAATGCCTTTATTTGATCGTCCGTTTTCAAAAAATAGTATGAAAACTTACTTTCTTCATTGATCAATCTCACGCATTCCATTGAGATTCATCATATAGCCAAATCTATACTTCTCAATACATTTGAACCATAAAAAAAACGATAAACTATGAAAATGAAAGTGTTCTCTCCCCCTGTTTACAATTGGAAAAAGCTTGTCGCCGCCCTTCCTTTACTATTCGCCCTCGTACTTTTTCAAGGATGTTCTTCATCTACTGCTCCTGAAGAAACTTCTGGTGAAACTGACAATAGCGCAAACGTCATGAAGGATGCAGAAGAAATGAAAGACGATGGCTTGGGTGTTGGCCCAGTTAAAAGTGTTGAAATTCCTGCTGATATTGATGCTGCAATGGCCGAAAGTGGCCAAAAACTGTTTGAAGCAAAATGTACTGCCTGTCATAAATTTTCAGCTGATAAATATGTCGGCCCGGGTCTTCTTGGCATCACAAAACGCAGAAAACCGGAATGGATCATGAACATGATTCTCAATCCTACTGAAATGACACAACAAGATCCGACTGCAAAAGAATTGCTTGCAACGCATCTGACTCAAATGACCAACCAGAATGTAGCAGAACCTGAAGCCAGAAGTATTTATGAATATTTCCGCAAGATGGATGCAGCATCAAACTAATGAACATTTACAAACTAAAACCAGGAGGATTTATTATGAAACAACTATTTAAAGTGCTGGTTATTCCAACAGCTGTTTTGGCCCTGGCGGTCATGGCAGGCTGTGGCGGGAAACCGGAAAAAAAACAAGTGGCTGCAGGTGATGCGCCGGGAAAAGTGTATGTGGCTCCGGGAAAACTTGACAAGTATTATGAATTCCTGTCGGGTGGTTTCAGCGGACAAGTCAGCGTTTATGGATTGCCGTCCTGCCGTCTGTTAAAAGTGATTCCGGTGTTTGCAGTAAATGCGGAAAACGGTTATGGCTTTTCGGAAGAATCAAAAAACATGCTGAATTCAACTCATGGAAACATTCCATGGGATGATTCGCATCATCCTGAACTTTCAATGACTGATGGTAAGCCGGATGGTCGTTGGCTCTTCATCAATTCAAACAATACACCACGTATCGCAAGGATCAACCTTTCTACTTTCCGTACCGAGGAAATTATTGAGATCCCGAACAGTGGCGGATGCCATGCTTCTCCGTTTGCTACAGAGAATACGGAATATGTCGTTGGTGCTACCCGTTTCAGTGTTCCGATTACCGGAAACAAAGATGTTCCAATTAATTCGTACAAAGAGAATTTCAAGGGAACCCTCACATTTGTAAAAGTTGACAAAGAAACCGGCAACATGGGAATCGGTTTTCAGATCCTGATGCCTGGCTTTGACTTTGATTTGTCACATTGCGGTAAAGGTCCGTCTTCCGGTTGGTTCTTCTTCTCCTGCTACAACACTGAACAGGCGCATACTCTTCTCGAAGCAAATGCAAGTCAGAATGACAAAGACTTTATGGTTGCCGTAAACTGGAAAAAAGCAGAAGAATATCTTGCTCAGGGTAAAGCAAAAGATTTCCCCTGCAAATATTATCACAATAAACTGGATGAGAAAACGCACACCACAAATTCCACAGTTATGGAAGGTGTGAAAATGCTCGATCCGAAAGATTGTCCAGGCCTCGTTTATCTGATGCCATGTCCGAAATCTCCACACGGTGCCGATGTTGATCCTTCCGGTGAATACATTGTTGGTGGTGGAAAACTTGCCACAGTGATTCCTGTCTTTGGATTTTCAAAAATGCAAAAGGCTATAGAAGCTAAAGATTTCATTGGGGAAGTAGATGGTATTCCGATTCTGAAATATGAATCAGTAATGGCCGGTGAGGTTCAAAAACCAGGTCTTGGACCGCTGCATACTGAATTTGACGGTAAAGGATTTGCCTATACTTCCATGTTCGTATCATCTGAAGTGGTTAAATGGAAACTCGGCACCTGGGAAGTCGTTGACCGTATTCCAACTTATTATTCCATAGGCCACTTATCAATTCCTGGCGGTGATTCAAAAAGTCCATGGCCCGAATATTTGCTTGCAATGAATAAAATTACCAAAGATCGTTACCTGCTCACAGGTCCCGAGCTCAACCAAAGTGCTCAGTTGATTGATCTTACGGGTGAAAAAATGAAATTACTATACGATTTTCCGACAATCGGAGAACCACACTATGCTCAGGGAATTACGGCAGATTTGATCATGAATCACCAGGTGAAAGTGTTTAAGCTGGAAGATAATAAACATCCGTATGCCTGCCTGAATGAGAAAGATGCAAGGGTAGAACGCAAGGGCAATGAAGTGCATGTCTACATGACTTCTGTCCGTTCACACTTTGTGCCGGATAATATCGAAGGCGTGAAGGTCGGTGATGTAGTTTATTTCCACGTCACAAATCTTGAACAAGACTGGGACACACCGCACGGATTCGCTATCAAAGGATCTACAAGTTCTGAATTGTTAATCATGCCTGGAGAAACGCAAACGTTAAAGTTTGCTCCGAAGGAATCTGACATTTATCCGTTCTATTGTACGGATTTCTGTTCCGCCCTTCACCAGGAAATGCAAGGATACATGAGAGTTTCACCTGCCAACTCGAATGTGGCGCTTACTTTTTCGACAGGTAAATAATAGGAGAGAGAGCGAAAAGGGGGGGGTATTTCTACCTTCCCCTTTCGCTTTTTTTATATCTTTGATTTTTATGTAATCGTATAGTGAATGCTGACAGAGGTCAGCCTTTGTTTTGATACCCATCATGCTTAAGTTTTTGAAGGGGTTTAATTTTGTACTTAAATTCTAACCAAAATGAAGATGAAAAAGTTTTCTTCAATTCTGCTTGCACTCGCTTGTGTGGCAATGATTGCCAGTTTGTTTGTTCCATTATGGAATGTTTTTCTGGAAGCACCCCAATATCCGGAAGGATTGGTATTGCAAATCTGGCTGGACAAACTTTCCGGAGACGTTGAAACCATCAGCGGATTGAATCACTACATTGGAATGAAGAAAATCAGTGCTGAAATGTTTCCTGAATTTGGTTATATGCGTACAGTTGTCATTGCTGTCATTGCAAGCGGATTACTTGTGTCCATACTCCGAAAAAAATGGCTTTTTATGATTTGGTTTGCTGCATTCTTTGCAATCGCCGCACTCGGTATTTATGATTTCTGGAGTTGGGAATACGACTATGGTCACAATCTGGATCCGCGTGCAGCAATCAAAATCCCGGATATGTATTATCAACCGCCGCTCATTGGATGTAAGCAATTGCTAAATTTTAATGCCTGTTCCTTCCCGGCTTCCGGTGGATGGATTATTGTCTTAGCAGGGTCACTTTCATTTTTACTCTTTGCCTACGAATTATTTTTTAATAAAAAAACTACCAGGTAATACTGCCTTTCGGATTTTGTTGATTCAACTTATGCGTAAACATTCTCTCCTGTTCTGTCTGTTTTATTTAGTCCTTTCTTTTAGTGGATGCAGTTCCGGTCCTCAGCCAATAAATTATGGCCAGGATGGTTGTGCACTGTGTAAAATGATCATAATCGATCATCATTTTGGTGCCGAACTGATCACTTCCAAAGGAAAAATATATAAATTTGATTCGATTGAATGCATGATCCGATACATGAAAAGTAGTGCTGCTTCAGAGACGAAATTTGACTGCATGCTTGTGACGGATCATTCCCAACCGGGCCAGTTGCAGGACGCCAATATTTCTTCATTCCTGATCTCTCCCGGACTTCCAAGTCCGATGGGAGAATCCCTGAGCGCTTTCATGAGCAAAGATTCGCTGCAGGCTTATTTGGAAAGGTTCGGCGGTAAAACTTTTACCTGGGAAGAAATACAACAGGCCATCCGTTAACCTCCGGAATCCAATTTTATGTTTGTGAACAAACTCCTGTGCTTTGTATTTATTTTCACTGCCGGATTTTCTTACGGGAGAAGTATCGCCGTGGGAGGAAACAGTCATTATCGCACAATCACTGAAGCTGTTCAGGCTGCAAATTCAGGAGATACAGTTTTGGTTCAGCCGGGAATATACAAAGAGGAGGAAATTGTCATTCACAAATCCATTACGCTTCGTGGGCAGAAAGAATCGATTCTTGACGGACAGTATAAAAAATCAGTGCTTGTTGTTCGATCGATGGGGGTTGTTATAGAGGGATTTACCATCCGCAACAGTGGATACAGTGATTTACAGGAATTCGCTGGAGTACGGCTTGAAAATGTCAGTCGTTGCAGAATTGAAAACAATCATTTTTTTAATAATTATTTTGGAATCTACCTTGCCGGTTCAAGTCATTGTAAAATATTAAATAACAGAGTGGAGGGGTTTGCGAAGACAGAGACAAGTTCTGGAAACGGTATACACCTATGGAAGAGCGAATACAATCTCCTGGTTGGAAATTTTGTAAGCGGGCACAGGGACGGTATTTATTTTGAATTTGTAAAACACAGTTCAATCATTAACAACCTGAGTGAGTTGAACCTCAGGTATGGATTGCATTTTATGTTTTCAGATGATGATTCGTACCGTTATAATATTTTCCGGAAAAACGGTTCCGGGGTAGCTGTCATGTACACACGGCGGGTGACAATGGATCACAACCGTTTTGAACAAAATTGGGGAAGCGCCGCCTATGGTCTCTTGTTGAAGGAAATCAGTTACAGCAGGATAAATAATAATACATTTTCAACGAATACAACGGGTTTGTATATGGAAGGCTCCAATCAGACTATCGTGGAAAATAATGATTTCATAAAGAACGGCTGGGGCTTGAGAATCCTTGGTGATTGTTTTGACGATTCCATCCGATATAATAATTTTCGAGGAAATACATTTGAAGTTGCAACAAATGCAATCCGCAGTATGAATGTTTTTTATAAGAACTATTGGGATCAATACAGCGGGTATGATCTGGATCGGAATCAGATTGGTGACATTCCGTATCATCCGGTGAGTTTGTATTCAAAGATTACAGAAGAATCTCCTTTCACTCTGATGTTGTTGCATAGTTTCTTCATCAA
>DAORHY010000097.1:0-11129 GCA_035438225.1 Bacteroidia bacterium | reverse complement strand
TCCTGAATTGATCGATGAAAGTAGAGAAGAAAATTCAAAGTGAAAAGATTACAACAGGATTTCCAGCCATGAAAATTCGAGTGGAATGTATGTCCGGGAGCTGGTGATGCCCGGATAGAGAATGAACAGGAAGAATAAGCGGATCAAAGGTCCCAGACAGAAGTTCTGCGATTGTGGACATAAGATTTCATCTTCAGCCAGAATACCAGGATCATATAAATAATCAAAGGTGACCCTACAGTAAGGAAAGATGCATAGATAAAAAACAAACGGATGACAGAGGTGCGCATACTCAGTTTGTCTCCGATGTAGGAGCAAACACCGAATGCCTGTCTTTCGAAAAAGTCGCGGATGGAAGAAACTAGTTTCATGGGAGGGAGTTGATAAGCCGGTTTCCTATTGCGCAAGATAAGCATTTTTTTTCGGAGCAATATTGCAATTTCAGCTGAATCAGTGCCTGGGAATGAAAGGCGGAAAGAGAGGGTATGCCCGCCTCCTTCCAGTTCCGGATCAGGTGGTTGTCTTCGGAAGGTATTTTTTCAAGCAAATCCAGGGCTTTTTTGCGGTGCGCTTCCGAACCCTGTTCCTTTCCCCATGCAAAGAGAAATGGAACCACTGTGTTGATCATGATATTCTCCGCTGAACTTCTACCCATGCCTTTAACCATGACATCAGCGGGTTTATCGAAAAGAAAATGATTGATCCAGTAGTCGGAAGTGTTGATTTTGAAAAGATCATGGCCATCCTGTATGGAATCAAACTGAAGTACCCGTGAAAATAAATTCTCCCGGCTCTTTAGCAGTTGAGCAAACTGGGCGATACGTATTGTCGGAAAATTGGATGGGCGCAGGCGAAGAAATTTCCAGGCGGAAGCATGAATAGGTTTCAGATTATAGACCTTGCAAAGATGACGGTATTCCGTTGCGAGTGAAATCGGATAATTATCGTGAAACTCCTGGCTGAGCATACCGGCCTGGCCAAATAACAATGCCTCCACTTCCTGCAGCCGTGTCCGGTGCTTTTGAATCAGTCGTAAGGGAAGCGAACGTGACAGCAATTCGAAGGGCAATGCATTCACCCGGAACCCGAAATTCTTTGCAAGATGCTGGTAGAATGTTTCTTCCCAGTCATTCCGGCTCCAGTACAGGAACTGTCGGATTTGTTTTGTTTTCTCCTCCAATCTCTCCACTCCCAGCCGGTCCAGCCATCCATGGATTGTAATTGAATCCGTCTCCTTCAGCCTGTGCTCACAGGCAACCCATCCCCGCGTGCCAAGCAGCTGCAAATAATTTGCCCAGAGGTGAGCAGGAAATTTGTCTTTCAATTCTATTGTCGGAACCGCAGTGCCATCCTTGCGCAATGCTGCCATGTCTTTTTCAAACACGACATGCAGGATGCAATTATCATACGCAGGGTCGAAATGATGCCCGTGTTTTTGCCAGTCGGAAGCATGGATGTGGATTTCTACATTTCCCGCCCACAAAGTTCCGTCGATTCTCAGTTGAGCGTTGAAGAAATCCGGGCCGGCATCCGAATTCAATTTCCCCGGCCTGATCACCTCTACCCTGCTTCCTTCTGAAGTTATCAGGTTACGTGAATCGAATAACCGGTACTGCCAGAGGTAATGCAAAAAGGCTTCATTCATCTGATTTTTTCCGTACAAATTAAAAGCCGCACAGTATATTTCCGGTTCAGTAAAAGCGTATAGTTCCGGAAAAACTTTTAATCAAAGCAGGTTTTTCATTGCTGAGAAAAGTAGTAAAAAGAATTCATCACAATCAATACCAAAAAAAAGAGAATCAGGAAAAATGTTTATCAAGAATGATTTTCATTTCCGCGTTCACCTTTCGTGCTTCCTTGCGGGCAGCCTCTGCAAAGTCTTCACCGTTGGAAGCATAAATAATCTGACGGGAAGAATTCACAAGTAATCCGCAGCGGTCATTCAATCCGGCAGCAGAAACTTCCAGCAGGTTTCCACCTTGTGCACCTACACCCGGGACAAGGAGAAAATGATCCGGGATGATTTGACGGATGGATGCAAGCAAATCAGGATGTGTCGCACCGACAACGTACATCATTTCATCCGGACCTGCCCATTTTTGTGTTGACCGGAGAACATGTTCATAGAGCTTTTCTTCCTGTCCTGTCAGCGGGGAACAAATTTCAGAGAGCTGGAAATCCATGGAACCGGCATTGCTTGTCAGCGCAAGCAGGATCACCCATTTTCCCTTTCTCAAAAAGGGAGTAATGGAATCCTTTCCCATGTAAGGTGCAACTGTGACGGAATCAAAATGATAATAATCGTAAAAGGTCCGGGCATACATTTCGGAAGTATTGCCGATATCCCCGCGTTTGGCATCAGCAATGGTGAAAATATCCTTTGGAATGATATTCATGCTCTTTTCCAGGGAGACAAGTCCTTTCGGTCCAAGCGATTCATAGAAAGCCAAATTCGGCTTATAAGCCACACAATATTCCTGTGTCGCTTCGATGATCTGCCTGTTGAATTCAAAAACAGGATCATCCTGCTTCAGCAGAAAGGATGGAATCTTTGTAATATCGGTATCCAGACCGATACACAGATAAGACTTTTTTCCGGTGATCTGAAGGTATAACTCCTCACGTGTCATTGCGGGGGTGAAGATACATTTTCCGTTAAAACTACACTTCAGCAATCCGAAATACTGCCAATGGTTGATTGCAGCGAAACGTGTATAAATATAAACGGTCTCCGGTCAATAGCTGTTGCGGATTCGGGAGGGAGTAAATATCTTACTACCAGAAATTTCAACTATGTCCACCGACACGAAAAGACTGACACTATTCGATTCAACTGCGATCATTATCGGTTCCATGATTGGTTCCGGAATCTTTATCGTCTCTGCTGAAATTTCAAGGCAGGTTCAAACCCCCGGGATGTTGCTGCTGGCATGGATTGTCACAGCCGTCATTACCATTTTCGGAGCATTGAGTTACGGCGAACTGGCTGCTGCCATGCCCAAAGCCGGTGGCCAGTACATTTATCTGAAAGAGGCTTATGGTCCCATGTACGGATTTCTCTATGGCTGGACTTTGTTTTCCGTTATCCAGACAGGTACCATTGCCGCCGTGGGAGTGGCTTTTGCGAAATTCACAGGGGTATTCTTCCCTGTTATTTCCGGAGATAACTACGTCTTTCAACTTTCGTCTTTTCACATCAGCACACAGCAATTACTCGCTATCGGTATCATCATCCTGTTGACATTGTATAATTATAAGGATATAAAAGCCGGTGCATTCCTTCAGAATATTTTCACCGTTTCAAAAGTTGTAGCCCTCCTTTTACTCGTCATCCTTGGACTATATTTCGGAATGAAGGGCGCCGGCACCTGGTCCAACTTCTCCCCGGCTTTTCCGGATGTAATAACCCTGACAACAATTGGAGTTTTCGGCGCAGCACTGACAGGATCATTATTTTCTGCAGATGCCTGGAACAACATTACCTATACTGCAGGAGAGGTTCAAAATCCGCACCGTAACCTCCCGCTCTCACTGTTCATCGGAACAGGAACAGTGATGCTGTTGTACATGCTTGCGAATGTGGCATATATCTATGTGCTTCCAATCGAAAAAATTCAGCATGCTGAAAACGACAGAGTGGCAACATTACTGATGGAAACTGTACTGGGAACAAACGGGAAATTCTTCATGGCGCTGATGATCATGGTCTCCACCTTCGGCTGCCTGAACGGCCTGATCCTGACTGCTGCGAGGGTGTATTATGCAATGGCGAAAGACGGCCTCTTTTTCCCGAAAGCCGCCAGGCTAAACAAGAATCATGCACCTGCAAACTCATTGACGATGCAGTGTATCTGGTCCTGTCTGTTGTGCTTCTCCGGAACCTATGGAGACCTCCTCAACTACATCATGTTTGCTGTGATGCTGTTCTATGTTTTAACAATCAGTGGCCTGTTCATTTTGCGTAAAAAAAAGCCGGACCTGGAACGTCCCTATAAAGCTTTCGGTTATCCGGTGATTCCTGCATTGTATATTCTCATGGCCGCAGCGGTGGCAATCGACATGCTTGTTTATCAGACCAGATCCAGTTTGTACGGGTTAATCATTATCCTCATTGGCATCCCTGTATATTATGTATTCAGGAAGAGTTCGGCATCAACCGTTAAAATCCCAGATTGATTTCTGGTTTCGGTTTCCCTGGCAACTTACCCAAATGGAAGACCTGTAGAATGCATGCTCATACGGTTGGGGCGCCCGGTGTTTGTTTCGTACCGCATTAAATCTTTTCTTTGGTTCCATATTTCAATGTATAAAATCCTCCCGGCTACCTGGATCATTGCAGGTGTTCTCTTCCCGGTATATCTTTATCTGACGCCTGAGCACGGCCATACTTATGACATGGCCTGCTGGTCAGAATGGATGGGAATTATTGCTGACAAGGGATTGGCAAATTGCTATACAGGAGCCATCAATTACCTTCCCGGGCATCTTTATGAATTCAAATTTCTTTCACTCTTCTTCCCTTCGAAAGAAAGTTTGATGGCTCACACATTTGTGTTAAAATACCTGACGCTGATATTCGATTTTTCAGGTGCTTTATTATTGGCGTCTTTGTCTCAAAAAAAAATTATTCAAACCGGTTTACTCTTGTCAGTGATCCTGAACATTTCAGCACTTCACAACACAATGCTCTGGGGACAGTTCGATGCCGTTTTCAGTTTTTTCGCATTTGCATCTATTCTTGCTGCAGTGCGAAACAGAATACGCGTAGCCGCTATCCTGTTTGTAATCTCATTGAATTTTAAGTTCCAGGCTATCTTGTTTTTGCCTTTGCTTTTCTTAGTGTGCTTTTATCAGGCTATGTTCCGGTGGAATTGGAAAAAATTTCTTTGGGGTAGTATCGTTGTGCTGTCTCTCCAGGCATTGATACTTTTGCCCTGGATTCTTGCAGGAACTACGAAGGGAGTATTGGATGTATTAAAAAGTTTATCCGGTACTTACACTTTTATTTCACTCAATGCCGGAAATGTTTGGCAGCTGATGCTGCCGGGTGATTTAAGATGGACAGGTGATGAAAACTCCGGATTCGGGTTGACTTTCAAACTCTGGGGATTGATCATGGCAATGTCTGCACTCGGGCTGACCTTATTTCCACTACTCCGTGCAATTATTTTAAAATGGAAAAAGAAGGCCGTACCGGTTCCGATGGAGGCTATTTTCGCAATGGGTTCACTTTCGGTGATGTCATTTTTTTATTTCAATACACAGATGCATGAACGATATACTTTCCCCGCATTCCTTTTTATTGCAGCATATTGCTATTTTACACGCCGCTGGTGGATTTATGCCCTCTTTTCAATTGCCTATTTTCTGAACAATGAAAAAGCGCTGGATTTTTTTCATTTGAATATAAAATCCTCCTGGTTTGACTTCTCCTTCGCTTCAAAAATTTATTTGCTGGTGATGCTCATGCTTATTGTTCCTCTCCTTTTCCAAAATAAAAAAAACCGGCCGGAAACACTTTAATCCGGGAATTGCTTGTTCTGCATCTGCTGATTCACCGGATACCATGTATGGAAATATCATCCATGTATATCCTGTCGCCATCCGGAGACCACAGAAATACACGGATGCGGTTATTGTCCGGTAGCGCCTTCGGCAATTCGATCGACAATTCAACTTTCATCCATACTTCCGTCCGGCTGACTTGTTTCGAAAGGTCTGCCTGATTGATTTTAACTATTGTAGAATCAACAGTTGACACAGAAGCAACAAGGAAGCCGCTGGCATCCTCTGACGGTCGCATCACCCAGGCAGAAATTTCCAGTTTTTTATAACCGAGGTAATATGCCAGTTTCATATCCATCTCAAATGTCTGGCTCACCGGATACAGCGAATTTGCATAGGTGCAGTAAACACCGCTATGCACATTCCCTCCGGACAACTCAGCATTTTTATGCCATGCGTGGAGATCATCAAAATTCTGATTGTAATAATCTTTGTCTATCGTGTGTGGCGACCATTCACATCCACTGATCAGTAATATCACAACGACAAGCACAGCTGGGTAACGGACCGAAAAACATGAATAAAAAAAATGTTTGACCAACTTTTCAATCTTTAAATCGTTATGCAAAAATTCCGGAAAAATTCAAATTGACTCACTAACGCTTCCTCTTTGTTCACATGAATTATTCAGCGACTACCGGAAGATCATTTGTCGATGTGAAAATATTAAAATTTGTCTTAGGCCACTATTTCTATTTCTGCGGGGATGTAAAATCAGGGCAAGCATCACCGGAGCCTGCAAAAAAAAGAGCCTCCGGGGTGGAAGCTCTTTATTTCTTAAAGAATTCTTTATTTTGTTTTGGGTTTCGCACCAAGTCCGACAGGGCTTCCCACACGGGTCATCGCACAACGGAAACCAATATCATTTGTGCTTTGGTTCTCGTCAACAAAGCGACGGGCACCCGGAGAGAGCCAGTATGCACGGTCTTTCCATGATCCGCCTTTGTATACGCGGGCTTTATCATTCACCATGGAAGTGATACCGAAATCGTATTTGATTTCCGGTTCATCAGAGTCAAGGTAATTGATATTGTCAGCTTTGGTATAATTGCGGCGGTCCGGACTTTCATCTGTATCTTTCAAAGGAACACGGCCCAGGCTGTCTTTTTCCATGATTGCACCTTCTTCATCGCGCTGCTGTGTTTTGAACACGTTACCACGGTATGGATTGAAATCGGATTTATCTTCAGGAGAAAGCGGACGGTAAACATCCATCACCCATTCGTTCACATTACCGGCCATATTGTACAGACCGAAGTCATTTGGCCAATAGGAATGCACCGGTGCCGGAATATCTGCGTTGTCATTCAGGAAGCCTGCAGTACCCATGTTGTCACCACGACCGCGCTTGAAGTTGGCCATCATCTGACCTTTGTATTTTTCTTCTTTGTTACGAACGATATGTCCGTTCCAGGGATACTGGCGGCGGTCAGTCACGCGTTCATAAATTGTATTTCCAATCTGAGAAAGCGCAGCGTATTCCCATTCTGCCTCGGTGGGGAGCCGGTAACGAGGCAACAGGATACCATCTTCCATCCGTACTTTCCGGGTACCGTTGGCACCAGAACTCGGATTGAGGTCGATCAGGTCGCTTTTTACAAGTCCTTCGTATTGACCGGCGAGATAAGAATCTGTGTTAAAGTTGTCTTCGTTAATCTGGTTAGGGTTAATCCGGAGGATACCTTCACGAATCAGAATTTGTTCGTTTACACGATCTGTTCGCCATGCACAGAAATCATTCGCCTGCAGCCAGTTAATTCCCACAACCGGATATTGCTGATAGGAAGGGTGACGGAAGTAAAGTTCAACAAGTGGCTCATTATAAGCTAGTTTGTCGCGCCATACAAGTGTATCCGGCAGGGCCCTTTTGTAAACCTCAGGATAATCTGCCCCGAAAACACGGGTGGTCCAGTAGAGATATTCAAGGTAATGAATATTGGCAACTTCAGTTTCATCCATATAGAACGAACTTACTGTTGCACGCCTCGGAATATTGTTCCAGTCAAGGGTAATGTCCTGTTCGGTGCGGCCCATGGTGAAAGTACCGCCTTCCACGAGAACAAGTCCGGGACCGGTTTCCTGCTCATCGTAAGGGACTACTTCGAAGCCCCCGTTTTTCGGATCATTGTAATTCCAGCCTGTAACGGAAGACTTTTCCTTACCACAGGAGGAAAAAAGTAAAGCAACAGCAACCAGGCTGAAGCTATTCCAAATGATTTTTTTCATTTTGGTGATTGGTTGTTGTTTAGGGGCTTAAACGGCTGCCAAATGTATTTATTTTATTTGAATTTACTAAAATGAAGGGCACTTTATGGTGCGGAATCGTTTCTTTTTAGGATGACAGGGGAACTGAAGTCCTAGGGACAATTCGTGTGATCCGGCTGAAGCATTGTACAACTTGGATACAGTAACGTCGTAACTGTACCCAAATTTGAAGATTCCCTGTTGCAGACCTACCAACGCAATGAATGCATCTCCGCCTCTGTACCAGAGCCCACCGACAAGTGGAGCTTTGGCAACATATAATCCGATATTGTATTGCTGGAAATCACGTTGTTTCTGGTAAAGAAAATTTGGCGAAACATAAGTTGTTCCGTCCCTGTTTCCTGCAATCGGAATCACCGCTCCCACGTGGGCTGTAATCTTCATAGGCAATTTACTTCCCGGAGAAGACTTGATATAAAATTCTTCAGGTTCTGTCATGTGGTGTACTGCAACACCTCCATAAAAGCGGTTGCTGTATCCCAGAATGCCTCCGGAGAAATCCCAGAAACTCTTGTTTGTATTCGGCTGTATTTCCTGGGTCTCGTAGATAAATCCATACCGTGGATCGATCATGTCTCCAAAGGTCAGTTTCTCCCAGTCGACTTTTTTCTGCACATAAGTTCCCTGCAAGCCGAATTTTACTGAAAACTCACGGGTAACATTCAGCTGATACGAATAAATCCCTGAAACATTTGTAGTTGTCAGCGTGGCTTCGCCGGCTTTGTCATTTAAAACCAACAGACCCAATCCGCCACCCAATGCTTCAACATGCTGATCATATGACGCTGTATATGTGACAAAGGTACCTGTCAATGCAGGCCATTGATTCCGGTAATTCAGTGCTAAACGCGGACAACGCGCTGTTCCTGCAAATGCTGGATTTAAATACAAAGGATTCGCATAGAATTGTGTGAACTCAGGATCCTGCGCAAGGGTAACACCTGAATACAGGAGAAAAAACCACAAAAACACTTTCCTGAGCATTTGAACCAATTTTAAGTTTCGTCTTACGCTAGTGAAGATATAGAGTTACGCATGCATCCGGAGATCAAAACATGCTTGTTCAAACCACGTGTAAGATTTGGTGACAATTTTACTGAATTTTAAATTTGGGGCTTCTAAAATCCTGATAAAGATAAAAAAAAGGATTCATTGAACGATCAAAATAATAAACACAGAAAACTGAACCGGATAACAACCGGAAGGTGAACAGGAAACAGTAAGAAAGTGCTGATTTACACAAAGAAGATCATTAAAATCCTCCGCTTTCAGCAATTTTGAATATTTTTGTTAATTCAAATATTCCCTGCCGCTCTTCGTTACGAGGAAAACAATTTCCTGCTCAATACTGTTCGTCTCTTTATTAAAAGCCGTTTCCTTCCATGTATACAAAAAGACTATGGATCTTACTTTTCATTTTTCTCCCTTCTCTGGTAAAAGCGGCCGACCCGGTAAGTTTACCATCCGATAAAAAAACAATTGAATGGCAGCCGGTGCTGGAAACCTCCATGCCAGATGGAACACCGGTCCGCTCTTACCGGTTCGAAGGAAGCACATACACTGAAGATTTTCTGCCGGAATATGTTGAAACAATAAAGTTGAGCGCCAACAATACATCGGTTGAAGCTAGGTTGAATGATGTTGTTACGGAATTACTTCCGGAACCGGGTTTAATAAAATTTCCAGAGAAAATCGGTACTGAATTCGACATTCGGACCAGTATTGTGTATCGTAAAAAAGTACCCTTCGCCTCCGTCAGAATACTACCGATCCGGAAAAACAAAAATGGCCCGGGATTCGAAAGACTCATATCCTTTTCCCTTGATGTCACTCCTTCCGCAAATGCCAATCGTCAGTCTCCTGCCCGCTTGTATTCAAACAGCAGTGTGCTAGCAAACGGCGACTGGTTCAAATTCAGTTTGACCAGGAACGGCGTTTATAAAATGACATACGCCGATTTGAAAAATCTCGGCGTAGATGTTGACAACATTGACCCTCAGAATATCCGGATATATGGAAACGGTGGCGGTATGGTTCCTCAGTCAAATTCAAAATCAAGACCGGACGACCTGAAAGAAAATGCAATTCAGGTAATCGGAGAATCTGACGGCCATTTTGATGCAACCGATTACATCCTGTTCTATGGAACAAGTCAGGTTCGCTGGCTGCCGGATGCAACTACGGGACGCTTTGTTCATGTACTCAACCAATACTCAGACAGTACGTATTACTTTCTGACCACAAGCCTTGGCACAGGCAAACGAATTCCTTCCCGCGCGTCTTCAACATCCACTGCCAATCAGACAGTAACAACTTTTGACGATTATGCATTCCATGAAATTGATGCCGTAAACTTATTGAAATCCGGCCGTGAGTGGTATGGAGAAAATTTCGACAATGTGAACAACAGCCAGTCGTTTACTTTTAATTTCCCCGGCACACTCACAACAGATACTTTATTATTGAGGGCCTCTCTCATCGGAAGAGCTGAAAACAGTTCGAGTAATTTTTTCTCATTTTCAATCAATGGACAGTCGATCCTGACCCAGGCTTTTTCTTCTGTTGGCAGTTCGCCCCAGGACAATTATGCCGCTCCCGTCTACATTTCCAAAACGTTATTTCCAAACTCCTCCAGTCTCAATGTCGCAATTTCCATGAGCTCTGCAGATCCGAATGGACAAGGATGGCTTAATTTTATCGAATTGAATCTCCGTTGTCAGCTCAATGTTCTCGGCCAGGGAAACCAATTTCATTTCCGGGACACACGCTCCGTGGGCGCAGGAAATATCAGCGAGTTCCAGCTCAGCAACACTTCCTCTCCCGTGGATATCTGGGATGTAACGGACCCGCAGAATGTTGTATTACAGCAATCGGTAGTGAACTCCACTACAACCAGCTTTGTTACAGAGACCAACAGCCTTCACGAGTTTGTTGCATTTTCTCAAAACGGTATGTTGAGCCCGGTGCTGCATGGCCAGATTGAAAATCAGAATTTACACGCGTCTCCAAAAACGACTTTGATCATCGTAACCAATCCTCTGTTCCTGAATCAGGCGAATGAATTGGCTGACTTCCACAGGACCCATGATAACATGGCTACAATTGTTGCTACAACAACCCAGATATTTAATGAATTCGCCTCCGGGGCTCAGGATGTTTCTGCCATTCGAGATTTTGTAAAAATGTTTTACGACCGGGCCTATTCTCCCGGTGATTTGCCGCGGTATTTACTGATACTTGGAGATGCATCGTATGACAATAAAACCCGGATATCTTCCAACACCAATTTTGTAACTTCC
>DAORHY010000096.1:7510-11227 GCA_035438225.1 Bacteroidia bacterium | reverse complement strand
CTGCTTCTCCCCGACCAAATCAATTTTCATTACTACAGTGGTGCTCCAGGCAAGCCCTTGATTGATCCCGAGAAAAATATTTGCAGCAATGATCCAATTCCAGCTATCGGCATACATGAGCAGGAATGGAACGGGAATACCAAAGAACCAACCGGCGACAAGCAAATTTTTTCTGCCGAATGTATTCGAAAGCCTTCCTGCAAAATAATTGGTAAACGCTTTCACAATTCCGAAAACAATAATAAAGGAAAGAATAGCCGTCTTTGCTGCGATGGCGAATTCCTGAACCGCAATTTGGGGAAGAATGGAACGCTCCAGACCCACCATGCCGCCAACAAATCCATTCATGATAACGAGCAACGCAAACTGTTTCCAGTTTTCTTTCAGTCCGAGTTTAACTGATTCCATTTACTGGCAATTTTGGGCTATTCAAAATCGAATCATTCAGTAAATCTTTGCGCCCTTTGCGCCTCCCGTTGAAGGACGGGACAAGTTTTGCGCGAAAATATTTCTCGCAAAGGCGCAAAGGGCGCAAAGATTTAAAAAGCCTCAAGAAACTCCTTCGCCGAACGAATATCCTCGTACATCACTCTGTCTTCTTCAACAAATTTCACCTGCTTTCTGAAGCCGGTTACAAAATCTTCAATCATCTCAGAGCTTTTCGCAGGACGACGGAATTCCAGTGCCTGCGCGGCCGTGAAGAGTTCGATGGCGAGGATGGAATACACATTCTCAACAACGCGGAATAATTTTGTCGCCGCATTCGCACCCATACTTACATGATCTTCCTGTCCATTCGAAGAAACAATAGAATCAATAGAAGCAGGTGTGCACAATTGTTTGTTCTGACTTACAATAGATGCTGCGGTATATTGGGGAATCATAAATCCAGAATTTAATCCTGGATTTGCTACAAGGAATGGAGGCAATCCTCTTTGTCCGGAAATCAGCAAATAAGTTCTTCTTTCGGAAATACTTCCCAACTCAGCAAGTGCAATTGCCAGGAAATCCATTCCCAAAGCTAGCGGTTGTCCATGAAAATTTCCAGCTGAAATGATCTTATCATCATCGGGGAAAATGGTCGGATTATCTGTAACTGAATTTACTTCGGTCAGCAAAATATTCGCGACATAATTAATCGCGTCGCGGGAAGCGCCATGGACCTGTGGAATACAACGGAAGGAATACGGATCCTGAACATGTTCCTTCTTGCGTTTGATAAGCTGACTGCCTTGTAAAATATTCCGGATATTTTCAGCGACATCGCTTTGTCCCTGATGAGGGCGAACCTTGTGAATGAGTTTATCAAAAGGCTCCGGACGGCCATCAAATGCTTCGAGAGAAATCACACCGATGAAATCTGCAAGTGATGCAAGCTGATAACTTCGCAACAAACAATACACACCATATGCTGACATGAACTGTGTTCCATTCAACAATGCAAGGCCTTCCTTGCTTTGCAATTCAATTGGTTTCCATTTGAATTTCTTCAGAATATCTTTTGCAGCATATCTTTTTCCTTCAAATACAACCTCCCCTTCTCCAATCAATGGCAAACATAAATGTGCCAATGGCGCCAAATCACCGGATGCGCCCAGCGAACCTTGCTGATACACAACAGGCAAAATATCATTGTTAAAAAACTCAATAAGTCTTTCTACCGTTTGCAATTGAACACCTGAATTGCCAAAAGCAAGTCCCTGGATTTTCAGCAGCAGCATTAGTTTCACAATTTCCAGCGGAACCATTTCACCAAGACCACAGGCATGCGACATCATTAAATTTGTCTGCAATTTCCCGAGATCTTTCTCCGGAATTGATTTATTATACAAAGCACCAAAGCCGGTATTGATCCCATAAATAGGTTCCTTGTGCTCCTTCAATTTCATGTCCAGGTACTTCCGACCTTTATTAATAGCAATCTTCGCATCCTCACCAAGAGCAAGTTTTACATCTTCACGAATAAGCGTTTCAATCGTATCAAAGTCGAGTCCCTTCAGGGATATTTTGTGGGTGGTCATAGAGTTACAAAATTTTTCGCGCAAAGTCGCAAAGGACGCAAAGAGCGCAAGTCCTATTTATATGTATAACAGTACTAACAACTAATTCACTTAAGCAAATGAAGCAGAACATCCAACGTCACCTTACTCTGCTCTCCTGTACTCATATTCTTTACAGTAATCTCCCCATACTTCATTTCTTCGGTGCCAATCAATGCAACAAACGGAATCTTCTTTGCATCAGCATAGGTCATTTGCTTTTTCATCTTTGCTGCATCGGGAAACAATTCGGCATTAATTCCGTCTTCGCGGATTCTTTCTACTAATTGAAGGCAATACTTTGCTTCCTCCTCCCCAAAATTCACAAAGAGAATTTTCGTTGATACTCCGGAGAAATCCGGAAAGCCTTTTACTTCTTCGAGTACATCATAGATCCGATCTGCACCAAAAGAAATTCCAACACCGCTGACATTGGGTAATCCAAAAATACCGGTGAGATCATCGTATCGGCCGCCTCCACAGATACTGCTTGTGAAAGAACTGCGTTGATCATTTGTTTTTACTTCAATGATGGCTCCTGTATAATAATTTAATCCGCGAGCCAGTGTAATATCGAGTTCGACATTTTTATTTTTTCGTTTTGAAGACTGAAGAAAATTGAAAATTGTTTCAACCTCTGCAATTCCATTCTTCCCTATTTCAGAATCATTCAATACATTTTTAAGTGACTCGAGTTTGTTTTCATTGGATCCTTTCAAAAGAATAATCGGCTGCAATTTTTGGATAGCAGTTTCCGAAAGTCCTTTTGATTTTAATTCTTCATTTACTTTCTCCAAACCAATTTTATCAAGTTTGTCAATTGCAACGGTGATGTCAATAATTTTATCCAATTCACCGATAACTTCTGCAATTCCAGAGAGTATTTTTCGGTTATTCAGTTTGATCAGTACATCAATTTTCAATGCATCGAATACATCCGTAATGATCCGGATTAATTCCAATTCGTTCAACAACGACGTACTTCCGATTACATCGGCATCACACTGGTAAAATTCTCTGTAACGTCCTTTCTGCGGTCGATCAGCTCTCCACACCGGTTGAATTTGGAATCGTTTGAATGGGAATGTGATTTCATTCTGATGCATCACCACATAACGCGCGAAAGGAACGGTAAGATCATAACGCAAACCTTTTTCAGCAACATCAGAATTTTTAATTTCAAGATGAGCCAAACGATATTTCTCAAAGGGATCACCGCTATTGAGAATCCGAAACAATAATTTATCTCCTTCTTCCCCGTATTTTCCTTCCAGTGTGCTCAGGTTCTCCATCGAAGGAGTTTCGATCTGCTCGTAACCATAGCGCTGATACACGGAACGAATCGTATCAAAAATAAAATTCCGTTTCAGCATTTCTGATGGAGAAAAGTCACGGGTCCCTTTGGGAATAGAAGGTTTCATAAGGATTTTACAACATCAAAACCGGCACCAGGCAAAAAGCTGAATTCCGGTTTCAGAGTACAAAAATAACCATTTGTCTCTCGCATTCCCGACTGAAAAGGACAGATATTCACAATTGAAGGGCGAACAATCTGACTTGCTTTCTGCTGATTTTCAGCCTGATAGAGTTATTTCGCGCAAAGACGCAAAGGGCGCAAAGATTTTTTAGAACAATGACACTATACATCTCAACACGCCCTATCCGAGCGAAATTGAGT
>DAORHY010000096.1:0-7410 GCA_035438225.1 Bacteroidia bacterium | reverse complement strand
GAAGAGTGAAGAGTGAAGAGTGAAGAGTGAAGAGTGAAGAGTGAAGAGTGAAGAGTGAAGAGAAAATTTTGAACAAATTAATAAGACCACCATTTAACAGAAAATTTAAAAAAAATTAACTCGCGCATCGGCGTGCGGGGGCGTCCACGAGCAGCGCGGAGCTTGCATCGACCAGTAAAGAGCCATCGTCCTCAAAATCGGAGCACGATGCAAGCTCTGTGCTCGTGGTGTCCTTTTTTTTGCATACTTTTTTTTGGACAAGCAAAAAAAAGTATGAGTAAATGGCTCGTAACTATCCTTACTCAAACCGGAATTGAATTTATCGTACCAAATTTATTGAAAGCATTGTACTCCTTAATCACATGCAAAACAAATCAACTCCAGTCGTTTTTAAATTAATTAATGGAAAAAGTAGTCCTTAATCTAACCCGGGGCGCAGCGAGGAACGAGCGGAGCACAGGCAGGGCGGAATTGAAAAGGAAATCGGGAGCGTTCCAAAATTTTTAGGAATGTTTCGCGCAAAGACGCAAAGGAATTATAATGCAAGTTATTTGAAGTCCGTGAACCTAAACTTTGTATTCTCAGTTTCGGATAAAAACCTTTTGCACAAATTGATCTTTACCTGTTTCACTCCTGAGCAAATAAATTGCAGGAGCTAAATTCCGAATGTCAATGTATAAACTTCCATCTTTGCCTGGTGATTGAAAAGTTTCGGACTTTAAAACTTTTCCGTCAAGATTGTACAAAGTCAGGCCGACAGGTTTTTGAAGACTACCGCTAAATTTTATCTGCAAAAGATGATAGACCTGATTCATCGAGAGTTCAGGTTCTTTGCTTCCACTGCTCGATTCGCTTGTACCGACAAGCGGTTCTGACCACCTCGCAATATGTGATGCACCAACTGTCCCGGCAGATGTGAAAAGGCCTCCGGCATAAAGTTCATTTCCATATACCGCAAGCGCGTTCACGCCATAGGCATTGCTTCCTCCAAACCAAACGCCTCCATTCAGATCGTACCATTGATTTCCATCCCACTTCGCGATGCCATTCGCGGTTACACCTCCGGCAGTGAGATACATGCCACCGGCAAACAAACTCCCGTTATATGTAGCAAGTCCAAAAACATAATTGTATCCTACACCGGTTGCTCCCATTCCGCTTCCTAATGCTGACCATGACGACCCATCCCAGGCCGCGATGCTATTGGCATTGATTCCTCCTGCATTGGTGTAATATCCTCCGGCAATTAGTGTATTATTATACTTGCTCAGAGAGTAGACGATCCAGGTAATTCCTGTTCCCAATGTTGACCACGTAGTGCCATTCCATTTTGCGATGTGGCTGGCCGGATTTCCGCCTGCGCTTGTAAAAAATCCTGCGGCAATCAATTCACCGGCATAAACATCCAAAGTCATCACTTGTCCCTGCGAACCACCTGTACCACTTCCCAAAGGATACCAACCGTTATTGTCCCAGGCACCGATGTAATTCACTGCTATCCCTTCCGCGTCGGTGAAATATCCACCGGCGATGAGTTGGTTATTGTAAACAGTGAGAGCTGCAACCTGAGCGTTTGTCCCACCGGAAACATCCTGCCATGAACTGCCATCCCATCTCGCGATATTGCTGGCAGTCACTCCTCCTGCCATTGAAAAACCGCCTCCTGCAATGAGTTCCCCATTATAAACCGTGAGTGCATTTACCCAACCGTCGGTACCGGAACCCAAAGCATGCCAACTCGTCCCGTTCCATGCCGCAATATAATTCGCGGGAACTCCACCGGCGTTTGTGAATCGCCCGCCTACAATGAGCTCTCCATTGTAAACCGTCATCGCGTTCACAAAATCCCCTACACCGCCCCCTACATCCGACCAGCTTTGCGCTTTTAATGGAGAAGTATTGAGTCCGAAAAATAATGTTGCAACAAAACAAACCAGAAATTGTCGCAGATTCCTGATAATATTGGCTTTCATTTTCAGTCTATTTCAATTGATTAAAATAAACTGCTTCCGAAAATTTTCAAATGACCGGGGTCAGAATTCCGAATAAAAAACTGTTATGATTTCACGCAAAGGGCGCAAAGAAATAATCCTTTGCGTCTTTGCGCGAAAAAAAAATTAACGAACGAGATTCTTATACCGGATCCGATGTGGTTGAGTATCTCCAAGTCTTTGTTTCTTGTTCTCTTCGTATTCGCTGAAGTTTCCGTCGAAGAAATAAACCTGTGAATCACCTTCAAAAGCGAGGATGTGTGTAGCAACACGATCGAGGAACCAACGATCGTGGGAAATAATCACGGCACAACCGGCGAAGTTTTCAATTCCTTCTTCAAGTGCACGGAGTGTATTGATGTCAATATCGTTCGTGGGCTCATCGAGCAGGAGAACATTTGATCCTTCTCTCAAGGCAATGGCAAGATGCACACGGTTGCGTTCTCCACCGGATAAAATTTCAAGTTTCTTGCTTTGATCCGTTCCGCTGAAATTAAATTTGGAAACGTAGGCGCGGGAATTCAGGGATTTTCCGCCAACAAGCATGGAATCTGTACCGCCGGAAATTATTTCGTACACACTTTTGCCGGTGACAAGATCGTCGTGCGACTGATCCACGTAAGCAATTTTTACAGTGTCTCCGATTTTCACAGTGCCTGTATCCGGTTGCTCCTGGCCCATAATGAGTTTGAACAATGTTGTTTTACCGGCTCCGTTCGGACCAATCACACCAACGATTCCTGCAGGAGGAAGGGAAAAGGTAAGATTTTCAAACAGCATTTTATCACCAAAAGATTTCGATACATTGTCGAAATCAATGACGACAGAACCCAGACGCGGTCCTGGCGGAATGAAAAGCTCCAGCTTGTCTTCTCTTTCTTTCACATCCTCATTCAACATTTTATCATACGCTGCAATCCGTGCTTTGGATTTTGTATGCCGGCCTTTCGGTGACAAGCGAACCCATTCCAATTCACGTTGCAATGTTTTCTGACGTTTGCTTTCTGTCTTTTCTTCCTGTGCCAATCGATTGGATTTTTGTTCCAGCCAGGAAGAATAATTTCCTTTCCATGGAATGCCTTCTCCACGGTCGAGTTCAAGGATCCATCCTGCAACATTGTCGAGGAAATAACGATCGTGAGTGACGGCGATAACTGTTCCTTTGTATTGTTGCAAATGTTGCTCAAGCCACAAAACAGATTCAGCATCGAGATGATTCGTGGGCTCATCGAGCAAAAGTACATCCGGCTCCTGGAGGAGGAGACGACACAAAGCGATCCGGCGTTTTTCACCACCGGATAAATTTGCAACAGATGCTTCAGGATCCGGACAACGCAAAGCGTCCATCGCGATTTCGATTTTGTTATCGATCTCCCAACCACCGGCCGCGTCAATTGCATCCTGCACTTCACCCTGTCGCGCGATGAGTTTGTTCATCGCGTCATCGTCCATCGGCTCAGCGAACTTGTTGTTGATCTCTTCGAATTCTTTCAGGAGATCCACTACTTTTTGTGCACCTTCCATTACAATTTCACGGGCCGTTTTTGCAGGATCCAGGTCCGGCTCCTGTGAGAGATAACCAACCGAATATCCCGGGGAAAAAACGACTTCTCCATTAAAGGATTTCTCTATCCCGGCAATGATTTTCATGAGCGTGGATTTTCCGGCTCCATTCAATCCAAGAATACCGATTTTTGCTCCGTAATAAAACGAAAGGTAAATGTCCTTGAGTACCTGCTTGTTCGGCGGATAGATTTTACTCAGTCCGACCATTGAAAAGATGATTTTCTTATCGTCTGCCATTGATTTTATTTTTTCTTTCCTGCCAATCTAAATATACATATCTTATTCATTTGCAAGTAATTGTATATATATTTGATTTACAGTATGTTGGATTGATTTAAGTTTAATTGCAGCAGTAAATGTGCTGAACTTTTATTCAGCCCGCGAATTTCGGCAAAAATGTTTAATAATTAATGCTTTATCAATCTAAAAACATCGCAAAATCAGCAGCAGAAACGCAACAATTGACAAAGAACCTCTGTAAGAGACATGAATTATATTGATTGAATCCATTCTGATGAAAAAATTATTACCCATTTGTGCAGCCTTTCTGCTGTGCGCAATGTTTAGCCCGGCACAGCAGGTTACCAAACTGAATTTTTCCCTGCAACAGAAACTGAGCGGTGCCCGGCAGAGTGATCATGAGGTTGCTGTATTCATTCAGGGCGACATTGCTGAAATTCGTTCCCTGACGGAATCGCTCGGAGGTGTTTTCAAATATTCCGCCGGTGACATCGCAGCGGTGAGGGTTCCACTGAGTAAGATCCCGCAACTCGCAGCATCCGGAAAAGTGCAAAGGATTGAAAACAACGATTTGAACCTTCAGCCGATGAACAACCAGATGCTGGCGAACAACCATGTCCTGGAAGTGCAACAGGGCTTCAACCTTCCGCAGTCATACGATGGGGAAGGTGTTGTGGTCGGTATCATCGATGAAGGGATTGACTATACCCATCCGGATTTCAGGGATGAATTTGGACGAACCAGGATAAAATTTCTCTGGGATCAGGCCATTATTAATTACGATACCTCCACACAGGCTCAGCCGTATGGATATGGTAAAGAATACATCGGAAACCAGATCGACACCTCCACACAACATTTTGACAGTCCGTTCAGCCACGGCTCGCACGTTGCCGGCATTGCCTGTGGCAGCGGCCTTGCATTGAACAATTACAAAGGAGCTGCTCCCCACTCCGATATCATCATCGTGAAGATGAACCTCAATCGCCCCGACAATGAATTTCTGTCTTCACTTGTTGATGCAATCAAGTACATTTTTGACCGTGCCGATGAACTCGGGGAACCCGCAGTTATCAATGTCAGCCTGGGTACTTATTTCGGTTCCCATGACGGAAAAGACATTCAGGCGCAAGCGATTGATAATTTGATCAGTGCAAAACCCGGACGGGTTGTGGTCTGTTCTGCTGGAAATGCAGGCTCCGCTCCCCTTCACCTCGGCTATGCTGCCGGCAGTGATACGAATTTCACCTGGTTGCAGCTGAGCAGTCAGAATATGTACATCCAGGCCTGGGGAGATTCAGCCGATTTTGAAAATATTCAATTTTCTATCGGTGTAGACCGCGTGAATCACGGTTATACGCTGCTCAGCCAATTGCCATTTAATTCCGTAATGCACAACCTGGGTGTATTGTATACCGACACGCTCCGTGCCGGCACCAACCGCCTGGGTATTATTCAGTGCCTGAGTCAGTACTGGAATGGAAATTATTCTGTAGAATTTCTCATCCAGCCGGATTCTGTTTCGAACATCACTGCAACCGACACGAGCAGGTATTTCTGGAGATTCATGACCACCGGACAGGGACGGCTGGACGGCTGGAGTTACGACATGGTTTTTGACAACCTCCCCGACTCCGTTTCTTTTCCACAAATATTAAAATACAAAAAACCGGATACGGATCAAACCATTGTAAGCTCTTTCACCTGCAGCGATAAAGTGATTACAGTCGGAAGCTACATCAACAGGAATTTTTATACCAATGCGAACTATGCCATCACCCGCGATACCAACCTTGTCGTTGGTGCATTGTCGGGCTTTTCCAGTCACGGTCCCACACGCGATGGAAGAATCAAACCGGACATCACGGCTACGGGGGAATGGCTGATCTCCTGCGGTACACAAGCGGAGCTGAACCTCCTCGCCGCCATTGAACCGGAAAAAGTAGCTGCAGGAAAAAAACACAAACGCAGCAGTGGTACTTCTATGTCTTCCCCGGTTGTAGCCGGGATTGCAGCTTTGTACCTTCAAAAAAATCCGACTGCCCAATGGGATGAAGTAAAAAATGCAATTCTCAATTGTGCCGACAAGGACGCATTCACAGGAAATAATTTGCCGGACAACCGATGGGGTTATGGAAAAATCAACGCTTATGGGGTGGTGAAAGGCTGCACAGTCGGCATTGATGAGCTGGGGGATTTCTCATCCATAAATTTTGTTTCCTATCCCAACCCTTTCAAAGGTTCAACGGCGATTCAGTATGACTTGACCGTGGTTGAACACTATAAACAAGCGGAGATCATTATCACAGACCTTGCTGGCGCTGTTCTGAAGAAAATTCCATTGACTGAAAAGGCCAACATCCTTGAACTCAACTGCCGGAACTGGGCTCCGGGGATGTACACCTGTTCACTTCACCTCGACGGTAAACCAATAAAAACCAACAAGCTGATCATTCTGTAAAAGACTCTTCTCTTCTGAAAATGACGGGCCTTCCCGTCATTTTTTTTCTGCTGCTCAATTAAGAATTAACTTATTTTGCAGCCTGAAACAGCACCTGTGATCCGTTCATTTAAAAAATACCTTTCTCTTGTAAAATTCGCCCACACGGTATTTGCCCTGCCCTTTGCGGCTATCGGGTATACGCTCGGGGCCATCCAACCGGATCAGCATCCTGACATCTTTTTATTTCTCAAAGTCATCTTGTGCATGGTGTTCGCCAGAACTTCCGCGATGGCATTCAATCGCTGGGCAGACCGGGCTATCGATGCAAAAAATGCAAGAACGAAAGTGCGGGAGATTCCCTCGGGTGCCATTTCTTCAAAAGCAGCTTTGGCCCTGGTTATCCTGAGTTCCCTGTTGTTCATTCTTACAACCTATTTTATTAATCGGCTTTGCTTTTATTTATCTCCGGTAGCATTATTGGTAGTACTCGGTTATTCGTACACCAAACGATTCACATGGCTCTGTCATCTTGTTCTCGGACTGGGCTTGTCTCTCGCTCCCATCGGTGCTTATCTGGCAATCACCAGCCGTTTCGACTGGCTGCCGTTGTTCTTTTCCTTCATAGTGATCACCTGGGTGAGCGGATTTGATATTATCTATGCATTACAGGACGATGAATTTGACAAATCCGAAAAACTGTATTCCATTCCGACGTTCTTCGGCAGGAAGAATGCATTGTTGTTTTCCTCCGTACTTCACTTCATCAGTATAACATTTGTGGTTATTGCAGGCCTTAGCGGAACGTTCAATAACTTGTATTGGGTAGGCGCAGCACTGTTTGCTGGATTGGTCGTCTATCAGCACACCCTGATCAAACCGAATGATCTCAGCAAAGTCAATCTTGCATTTTTTACAATGAATGGAATCGCAAGCATTGTTTTTGCAACATTTGTTATCCTGGCAGGTGTGTTGAACTAAACGAATTTCCCTGCTTCTCAGTTTTGAGAAGCTTATCGACAAAAGTTGCAGCCCATTTCATCAATTCCTCAGGGCTGATTTACAAACAGGAACAACTGGGAATTATTTTCCACCAATGAATAATCTGCAGATTCAACAAGATTATCTCCGGTGATGTCTTCCGGCAGATAGCCGAAAGAAAACACCTGTGAA
>DAORHY010000095.1:0-11238 GCA_035438225.1 Bacteroidia bacterium | reverse complement strand
AGTTCAACAATTGCCTTTAATTCACGGATGTTTCCCGGAAAAAAATAGCGCGAGAGTTTGTTCTGTGCTTCCGGAGTGAGACTGAGTTTGCTCATTTTATTTTCCCGGCAAAAAGTATCGAGGAGATGCTTGGCTATAATGAGCACATCATGGCCACGATCCCTGAGCGGAGGAAGAAAAATAGGTAAGCCGAGCAAACGGTAATATAAATCCTCACGGAATGTTCCTTTGCGTACTTCATCCTGGAGATTCTTGTGGGTGGCAATAATCACGCGAACATCAATTTTGACAACCTTGTTGGAACCCACGCGGGAAACTTCCCGTTCCTGAAGTATGCGCAAAAGTTTTGCCTGCAACGAAAAATCCATTTCGCCGATTTCATCAAGAAACAAAGTGCCGCCATCCGCTTCTTCAAATTTTCCGGCCCGGGAAACCAATGCTCCGGTGAAAGCACCTTTCTCATGACCAAACAATTCGCTCTCCAAAAGTTCCCTGGGAATAGCAGCGACATTGACTGCGACAAAGGGCTTTGATTTTCGGTCGGAATGATAATGGATCGCTTTTGCAACCAATTCCTTTCCGGTCCCTGTTTCCCCACTTACAGAAACAGTAATATTTGTTTTCGCCGCTTTTTCCATCATACCAAAAACCTGGCGAATAGCAGGACTGTTTCCCTGGATGACATTTCCGAACTCGTACTTTTTACCAAGTTCTTCTTTTAGGTGATCCACTTCCTTGCGCAGTTCAATCTGTTTGCAAATATTCTGGATGGCATGGTGAAGGCGGTCACGCGTATCTTCATCTTTGGTGATGTAATCATAAGCACCGGCACGAAGCAATTCAACTGCAGTTTTTACATCCTCCTGATTTGAAATGACAATTACCGGTAAGTCCGGACTGTGCACTTTGATCCGTTTCAGCAATTCATCGCCGTTGAAATCCGGTAATGAAAAATCCAGAGTAATGATGTGCGGGTGTAAGTATAAGCTTTCAAGCATCTCTTTTCCCGATGAAAAGGTGGTCACTTCATAGTCTGGATTGAGTGAAATGTTGTACTTCAACAACTCACGGTAGAAATCATTGTCCTCAACAACAAAAATTCTGATTTGACGGGAAACTGGCATGTGCTTGAATTAAAAGAAACCGGAAAATTAGATTTCGAATTTCCCGGAAATTCCTATTTTGAGACTGTTTTTACAGAAATTGGAAAAAAAGGTTAGGCTTCCGGGTAAAAAAGATAATATTCTTCAGTAATTGGAAAAAAGTAAATGAATATCTACTTATTGGTACTCATTGAAAAGAAAACATGATTAATTTTCAGCTTCAGTAAATACCATTTTCAAACATCATTTTAGAAAATGGTATGCAATCAATGAGAAACCTCAAGGTTGTCATGTCATTCTAAGAATTTTGACACCAATAACAATTCGCAGATAGTCGTTAGTTCCACGATACTTTTAATCCGAAGCCATTTTGAAAACTTCCATTTGAAAAATTGCCGAGTTCCGGAATGTTTGTCAGTTCGATACCGGGACGCATTTCATAGAAAAGATGTGTCTTCTTCCAGAATTCGTTCCTTCTGCCAATTCTGAAATCGACACCCAGGGGTATATAAAAAGAAAAAGCAGTATTGGATTTATTCCTGAAGGTTTCCTTATTGAGTTTCTCTGAAAAATAAGAATGTGTAGAAGACGAGCCATCGGAGTACTTTATTTCTGTTGAACCATACTCCTTGAGGTTGATCATGGTCTGAGCATTGATCGAGATTCCGGCGGTAATTCCGAATCCACCGTAAAGCGACCATCTCGCTTGCCGGTTGGTTTGAAAAAGTAATGAAACGTCAAAACGAATCTGTTCTGTTCTGTATTTCATATTAATATCCGATTGCGTGACGGAATCAATAAAAATTTGCTGACCGGTTTGACCGGAAATTAATGTATCCGATGATTTCAGGTCGCTTTGCTCGAACCCTGCTCGAAAGACAGTTCCTGCGAAATAGGTCGCTCCAAGTCGCAGCAATGGATTGCTTTTAAGTTTTGATTTTTCTTTGTCGTTGAAACGGACTCCCACTTGCACCGAAAAGATTCCTTTGATACGGGCCGGGTTTCTGAAATTTTCGGCAGCATCCCAGGTACGGCTTTTTAACAAGTCTGATTCAGGTGCAAGCGAACGGAAATCTTCCAGATTTTCCTGATTGGCACCTCCTGAAACGAATCCCGTCTGTAGAAAAACATCCCCGACAACGATGCCCGCCTTATTTTCCTGTTCCACCTCCTGTGCAAAGGCCGGAGACGGTACACCGAAGGCAAGGAGCAGATAAATCCATCCGGCTTTCTTCATGAAAAAACGATTCCTGAATGATGTATACGATGAACCAATAAAAATTCAAACTGTCAGGATTACAAAGGAATATTCCCGTGTTTCTTCCTTGGCAGTTTTGCAACTTTGTTTTCAAGCATCCTGAATGCGGAAATTAATTTCTTCCGTGTGTCAGCAGGTCTGATCACTTCATCCACATAACCATGTTCAGCTGCTTTGTAAGGATTGGCAAACAGCTCGATGTATTCTTGTTCTTTTTCTTTCAGCTTTTGTTCAGGATCAGCAGCTTCGGCAATTTCTTTTTTGAAAATAATTTCAGCTGCGCCTTTAGCACCCATCACGGCAATTTCCGCAGTAGGCCATGCATAATTCATGTCCGCTCCGATGTGTTTTGAATTCATCACATCGTAGGCTCCACCATAGGCTTTACGGGTAATAACGGTGATGCGGGGTACTGTTGCTTCGCTGAAAGCAAAAAGCAATTTCGCACCATTGGTGATGATGCCGTTCCACTCCTGGTCTGTTCCCGGCAGGAAACCCGGAACATCTTCAAATACAAGAAGTGGAATATTAAAGCAATCGCAAAAGCGGACAAAACGACCGGCTTTAGTGGATGCATGAATATCGAGTACACCGGCGAGGTGGGCAGGCTGATTCGCTACAACGCCGATACTTTTTCCGGCCAAACGTGCAAAGCCAACGATAATGTTTTCGGCAAAATCTTTATGCACTTCAAGAAAACTGCCCGCATCGGTGACTGCAGCAATTACTTCGTGCATGTCATACGGTTGATTCGGATTTTCCGGGATCAGGGAATCCAGATCCGGACGCAATTCATCCGTTGGTTCATAGGGTACAGAAGGAGGTTGTTCTTCACAGTTTTGTGGAATATAACTCATGAGGTTTCTCAGGAGATGTATACATTCCAAACCGTTTGCACAGGTAAAGTGCGTGACTCCGGATTTTGTTGCATGCGTGGTAGCTCCGCCCAATTCTTCGGAAGTCACATCCTCATGTGTGACCGTCTTCACCACGTTTGGGCCGGTTACAAACATGTAGGAATTATTTTCTACCATCATGATGAAATCTGTGATGGCAGGAGAATAAACAGCTCCGCCTGCGCAGGGTCCCATGATTGCCGAAATCTGTGGAATCACACCGGAGGCGAGTGTATTCCTGTAAAAAATATCTGCATAACCGCCCAGCGAAACCACGCCTTCCTGGATACGCGCTCCGCCGGAATCATTCAATCCGATCACCGGTGCACCGTTCTGCATCGCAAGATCCATGATGCGGCAGATTTTTTTAGCATGTGTCTCGGATAAGGATCCGCCGAAAACAGTAAAATCCTGAGCAAAGACATAGACCATGCGGCCGTTAATCGTTCCGAAACCGGTAATGACACCGTCGCCCAGATACTTTTCGTTCTCCATTCCGAAATCAGTTGCGCGGTGTGTCACCAGCATTCCGATTTCTTCAAAGCTTCCCTCATCCAAAAGAAAATGCAGGCGCTCACGTGCAGTCAACTTCCCTTTCTTGTGCTGGGCTTCAATACGTTTCTTGCCTCCGCCTAATTTGGCCTGATCTATTTTCCCTTCAAGGGTTTTCAACTTTGAACTCATTGTGTGCTGGCTTGAGAAGGCGAATATAAGGATTAAGAGGGAAATGGGTTGCCGGTCGTCCGGAGGATTTGTTCGTTCAGGGGTGACGGTTGGCAGGAAGGGAATGATTTACAGGTATCATTCCTAATTTATCCTAGTCGATTCTCAAGAATGAATATCCGGCTCTTCTCCCTCCTCCCTTCGCCTTTCACTCTTCACTATTTTCGTATTTTTACCAAATGAAAGAAATCGTCGTCAGCGGTATTCGCAGCACAGGAAACCTGCATCTTGGAAATTATTTTGGGGCCATGCGGAACTTTATCCGTATGCAGCATGAATATACCTGCTTCTTTTTTATTGCGGATTATCATTCACTCACAACCCATCCCACTCCTGCTGATTTGCATACAAACGTGAAACAGGTATTGGTCGAGTACCTGGCCTGCGGACTGGATCCGGAAGCAGCAACACTCTACATACAAAGTGACCTTCCTGAAATTGCTGAACTGTACCTGCTGCTGAACATGAATGCCTATATCGGCGAATTGGAAAGATGCACTTCATTCAAAGAGAAAATCCGGAAACAACCGGAGAATATTAATGCCGGCCTGCTCACCTATCCTTCCCTGATGGCTGCAGACATATTGATTCACCGGGCCCACAAAGTGCCGGTCGGAAAAGACCAGGAACAACATCTTGAAATGGCGCGAACTTTCGGAAACCGGTTCAACCGTTTGTATCACCATGAATTGTTTCCTGAACCCTATGCATTCAACTATGGAACACAGCTTGTTAAAATACCCGGACTCGATGGGTCAGGAAAAATGGGAAAGAGTGAAGGTGAAGGGAATGCCATCTTTTTAGCTGATACTCCGGAAGTCATTCGCAAAAAGGTAATGCGCGCAGTGACCGACAGCGGACCGACTATGGAAAACCAGGAAAAGCCGGAGGTGATTAAAAATATTTTCCTGCTGATGGAAGCTGTATCAACTCCTGAAACCCTGGCGTTTTTTGAAGAGAAATACAACACCATGCAGATCCGCTATGGTGATATGAAAAAACAACTTGCTGAAGACATGATCCTTTTTACCCAGCCTTTCCGTGATAAAATCAATGCTCTTCAGGGCGATGAACAATTCATCCATAAAATTGCAGCCCGGGGAGCGGAAAAAGCCAGGGAGAGCGCTTCCGCAACCATCCGATTGGCCCGGCATGCTATCGGAATCCGACATTTTTAGTCATTTCTTAAAACAATTCAGAATTTTAATTGTTTCATTTCAAATAAGTTAAAAACAATATAAAAGTATATGTTGCAACATCTAATGTTGTAACGTATATTTGTACCCGTAATCAAAATCTATCTGCGAATCATTCCAAAACAACCTAAAAAACCTTAATCCAAATGAAAAAAATCTTCTTGTTTGTATCGGCAATCGCAATTTCTGCGAGTTCTTTCGCTCAAAGCTGGAAACTCGATCCGTCCCACACCAAACTCCGTTTCACGGCCAAATACCTGGTCATCTCTGATGTGGAAGGTGAATTTAAAAAGATTGACGGTACATTCACTTCTGCCAAACCTGACTGGAGCGATTTAGAACTGTCAGTAACAGCAGATGTCAACAGCATCAATACAGAAAACGACATGCGTGATAAACACCTCATGTCTGATGACTTCTTCAATGCAGAGAAATTTCCAAAGATTACCTTCACGAGCAAGGGAATCAGAAGCCTTGGAAATAAAAAATATATGTTGTCCGGTACACTCACCGTTCGTGACGTGACCAAAAATGTTGAAGTGCCCCTGGTGTATGGCGGAACAGTTACAGATCCTTGGGGAAATGTAAAGGCCGGCTTTAAAGCTACAGGCACGATTAACCGCAAAGACTTTGGATTAAAATATTCAAATGCTGCGGCAACTGGTGAAGCAGTGGTAGGGGACAATGTCGAATTTACAATCGATGCTATTCTTATCAAACAATAATAAAAGAAGCGTGTGATCATGCCGGCACTCTGCTTCATGCGGATTGCCGGCTTTTTTGTCTCAAACCATGAAACAATTCATCGTTACCTCCAGGCTCCCGGAAGAATTCACTCAGGAATTCCTTTCGCTGATTCCCTTGCAACGATCAACGGTTAACCGTTTGATGAACAAAGGAATCATTCTTACCTATTCACTCGCTGCCGACAGAAGCCGCCTTTGGGTAACACTTGAAACGACATCAGAAGTTGAAGTCATTCAGATACTGAGTGAATTTCCGCTGATCCGATTCATGCGGCCGGAAATCACGGAATTGCTGTTTCACCACAACCTCTCGTTCATGCTCCCGCATCCGTCGTTGAATTGATCGTAGATAGCACTCAACGAAACAGTAAATTCCTTCTTCGAAAATAACCAATACGATTCCGAAATAATTCGGGCCAGAATTCATCTCAGTACACTTCTAAACATGAAATTCGAGAAACCCATTGTTGTTACAAATGCAGGAGAATTGTATTCAACTACTGTCGATACGGGCAGGGTACGCTTTGTGGGCGATGAGCCGGCAGAAAAAGGCGGTAAGGATGCCGGTCCGACTGCCCACCAGTTATTCCTGGCATCCCTGGGTACGTGTACTGCAATCACGCTACGGATGTATGCAGGACGAAAAGAATGGGACCTTCAAAAAGTTACCATCAGCCTCAATATGGAGAAAGTGGTTACTGAAGGTGTAGAGAAAACGATCATCTACAAAAAAATTGCCCTCGAAGGGAATCTGGATGAAGGTCAACGCAGCCGCCTGCTGTTCATCGCTGACAAATGCCCGGTGCATAAAACCATGTCTGGCCCTATTGAAATAAAAGAACTCGCATAACAAAACACGACTTACCACATGAAAGAAATTACAAAACACTATGTAAAAGATGACCTCACCATCATCTGGAAACCCCATGTCTGTATTCATTCGACAAAATGCTTTCGCGGAATGCCTTCGGTGTTTGATCCCGGCGCAAAGCCCTGGATTACTCCGGAAGGTGCCAGCAAGGAAGAAATTATACGTCAGATAAAATTATGCCCTTCCGGTGCCTTAAGCTATACACTGAATTCGCAAGAACCGACCGCTATGGAAAACCAGGATGTGCGCATCGCGGTCCTTGACAAAGGGCCTTACCTCGTAAAAGGAAAATTTATTATTGTCAACAAAGACGGAAAAGAAGAATCAAAGGAAGGAAACATTGCCTTGTGCCGTTGTGGATTATCGAAGAACAAACCTTTCTGTGACGGAACGCACCGTACAACAGATGTATTGCACCACTAATTTTATCTGTTCACCTACCCTGCAAAACCAGGTAACTAAAGTGTAACTGACAATTTCAATCAACGAAAAATGGATACAATCATTCCTCCCATTCACTCCCTGATTTCGGAACGGAGAAGCATACGCGCATTTGATCCACGACCGATGGATGACCCGGCGGTTTACTCGCTTTTCGAGGCTGCACGATGGGCTCCTTCGGCTTTCAATGAGCAGCCATGGCGATTCATTGTTGCACGAAGAGAGCAGGAAGAAGAATTCCTCAAAATGCTGGAAATCCTCGCTCCCTCCAACCGCAACTGGGCAATAAACGGCAGTCTTCTCATTCTGACGATTGCCAAAATGTTTACTTCCCACGACCACCGTCCCAACCGGCATGCGCTTCACGACGTAGGCCTGGCAGTCGGCAACCTCTCGTTGCAGGCCACCGCAATGGGACTTTCCCTTCATCAGATGGGTGGATTTGACAGCAGCAAGGCGAGGGCATTTTATAACATACCGGATGGCTATGAACCGATCAGTGTGATCCTCGTTGGTTATCCGGGAAATGCTGAACTCCTTCCGGAAACTCTCCGGCAACGGGAATCCAGCCCACGGGTACGCATGCCGGTAGAAGATATTGTCTTTTCCACTAAATTTGGCTCTGGCCAATCCATTGTACAACATTCAATTTAATCCCCATGAAAACATTGTTTCATCCGGCCAACGAACGCGGCCATGCTAATCACGGTTGGCTTGACGCTCACCACAGTTTTAGTTTTGCTTCCTGGTATGATCCGGCAAAAGTTCATTTCGGAATGCTTCGGGTACTGAATGACGACATCGTTGCAGGCGGACAAGGTTTCGGAATGCATCCGCACAACGACATGGAAATTATTACCATCATCCTGGAAGGTGCACTGGAACACCGCGACAATATGGGCAACGGATCTGTAATTCATCCGGGCGATGTGCAGGTAATGAGTGCAGGTACCGGTGTGTATCATTCGGAATTTAATCCATCGGCTACCGACAGAACAAATTTATTTCAACTGTGGATTTTTCCGAAGGAAAATGGAATCGCACCACGGTACGATCAAAAAAAATTTGAACCCGCCGAACGCCAGAATAAGATTCAGACAGTCGCTTCGGGATTCAGAAAAAACGGAGAGCTTTACATTCATCAGGATGCAGCATTGTCACTTAGCCGTCTGGATGCCGGACAAACCCTTGACTATTCGATGAATAAAACCGGCAATGGCGCCTATGTGATGGTGATCAGCGGCAAATTGAAAATCGGTGAACAGGAGCTTAACCGGAGGGATGCTTTGGGAATTTCAGACGTTTCGAAATTCGGAATGACAGCCGCCGAACCCACAGAAATTCTGATCGTTGAAGTGCCAATGCAATAGTCGTGTTCACTCAGGACACCAACTGTTCAATCAATAAAAACAGAATCATTTAAATGCTACCCAAACTCATGAAACTCGAAGACGAAATTGTACAAAAAAATTTCCGGTCTGAGTCCCACAAATTGGGGGTAAACATCATCTTCACATTCAATTGGGTCAATCATTTCCATTCGGGTGTGATGAAAAAGTTCGATCTTACCTCACAACAGTTTAACATCCTGCGTATTCTCCGCGGACAACATCCTGCCCCGGCAAATATTAAATTGTTACGCGAACGCATGCTGGATAAAATGAGCGATGCATCGCGAATCGTTGAAAAACTCAGGGCGAAAGGCCTGGTGGAACGTGTGACAAATGAATCAGACCGCAGAGCCTGCGATGTAAATATCACCCGGAAGGGGCTTGATTTATTAAAGATCATCGATAAAGAAGATATCACTTTTGACAATTTTTTTTCTAATCTGAGTTGTGAAGAAATAAAAGTCCTGAACGATTTGCTGGACAAACTGAGGGGATGAGTTTTTAACGGTGTCATTTTCATTCTTTTTAGAAATAACTATTTTCCGCGATCCGTTTTTATCCTACATTCGTCCTTTAGGACATGCAGGTGAAATCCATTGATTCCCATATCAGCGCTTTGCTTTATGATCACGATTGTGTGATTGTGCCATCCCTGGGAGGATTTCTCGCCTCACAGGATGCTTCACACATTCATGTTGCACGTCAGATCATTGACCCTCCGTTCCGGAAAATTGCGTTCAATATCTACCTGCGCCAGAACGATGGCTTGCTTGCGAATCACCTCGTAGAATTTGAACAATTGTCCTATTCAGAAGCCCGGACCCGGATCGAGCACTATGTAAACGATTGTTTTTCAAATTTGAATAGCGGAAAAAAGGTCATTGTTGAACGCGTCGGTACATTGTCTTTTGACCAGGAACGGAACCTGCAGTTTGAACCCTTCCGGCAGGTGAATTACCTGAAAGATTCTTTTGGCTTAAGCCCGGTACCGTTTGCTCCGATTGAACACGAAAAACCATCGGCTCCTGCACCGCGCAGCAAAGAAAAACCAGAGCTTCGTCCGTCTTTGAAAGACACCGGACGCACGCTTCAGACAAAAAGAAAAAATGCTCAACGCTACCTTGGAATACTCACTGTAGCCGGCGCACTTGCCTGGTTTTCGTTGAATCTCTACCTGGTCGCTCCCCGTCCGGCAGCTTTATCAACTGCCGGAACTTTTAATACCGAAAGCCTTAAAAAAATCATGACGGATACAGGCCTTCGTCATTCGGACATTTCCGTTACGCCACCTGTTGCTCCAACAACACGAATTGAAACCGTGTACGTTGCGAGTAGCGCACCGACATCAACCGTGGGCCCGAACGACATTCCTGCCGTCCATTCTAACTCTTCCGTAAAAGAATCTGATCCTGTTTCTGACCGACAACCTGCATTTTATGTAATTGCAGGTGTGTTCAGGGTGCCGGAAAATGCGAATGATTTTGTCAGCAAGCTCCAGCAAAAAGGTTATCCGGAGGCAAGAATTATCGACCAGGGAAAAGCTTTTTATGTATGTTACAACGGCTTTCCAAACCGGGCAGCGGCCTTGGCATTGCTGGACAGTTTGACACAAAATCAGCAAAGCGGATGGATCTGGCATAATTGATCTTCATCAGTTTCCCGCTGCTTTTTCTTTTTATTTTTGTAACCGTTAACCACCTCCCCTAATTTCAGTGTCGGTATGAGTTCGCTTAGACAGGGTTTACACCAAAAACTACTTCAGAAACTATCTCCTCAGCAGATCCAGCTGATGAAATTGCTGCAGATTCCCGTGGCAAACCTGGAACAACGCATCAAGGAAGAAATGCAGGAAAATCCTGCACTGGAAGAAGGTGCGGAAAATGACGAAGAAGAATATCCGACAGACGAAGAAGAAAAGATCGACTCCTCTGACGACGATGAGGAATTGAGTGAACGGGATGATGACATCAGCCTGGATGAATACCTTGAAGACGATGAAATTCCGGATTACAAAACTTCCGTAAACAATACTTCTCCGGATGATGAGCGCAGGGATATACCGATGACCGCTCAGATAAATTTCCAGGACCAGCTCTTGTCACAATTGTACCAGCTGGATCTCGACGACAGGAAATATCACATTGCCGAACAACTTCTCGGCAGCCTGGATGACGACGGATATATCCGGCGCGAACTTACAGCTGTTGTCGATGACCTTGTTTTTTCACAGAACATCAACACAGATCCTTCCGAGCTTGAATCCATTCTGAAAAAAATCCAGAGCCTGGATCCTCCGGGAATCGGTGCGCGGTCTTTACAGGAATGCCTGCTGCTTCAGCTCGCGCGGAAAGATGCTTCCCGTACCTCCGTTCAGCTGGCAATCCGGATACTGAGCAGCCACTTTGAAGAGTTTTCCAAAAAACACTACGATAAAATTGCCCGTGATCTTGAAATCACTGAAGAAGACCTGAAAAAAGCAGTCGGCGAAATTTTAAAATTAAATCCACGACCCGGAAATACCATGAACCAGGGACAGCGCTCCGTTGAGCACGTCATCCCTGATTTCATTATCACCAATACCGATGGCAAACTGGAACTAACGCTCAATTCACG